>ONXE01000170.1 GCA_900321775.1 uncultured Bacteroidales bacterium | reverse complement strand
GAAATGGAATTAGATGATGACTCTCAGCGAAGTCGCCAAAGAGATCGACCACGCAGTTGTTTTTATGCGCCCAGTTGTAGGCGTAGCGATGTTGTTCAACCCGAGTTAGGCCTTCAAGCTCTGTTCGTAGGCTGCGTGCATCAGGTTGTGGTGCTGAATTTCCCATTCGTAATTTATTTTACGCTCTGGCTGTGATTCCAACCATTGTTGCGCTAACTTGTCATAATCTGTCCGAGACATAACTTTCGTAATTTTCTGCAAAGGTACAACTTTTTTCTGACATGACCAAACTTTTTGCCAAAAAACTGCAAAAAACGTTACATTCTTGCGAAAATTACTAGTACTTTTAGTATAGACCTTGCTACTCCCTTGCGTACATCTCACATTATTAAATTCTCTAATTCTCTAATTCTTGACCATTTCACATCCAAAAAAGAGCGAAGCCCGAAGGCTCCGCCCTTTCCAAAAACCAAATAGTTAACCATCAGTCCCAAATGCTCTTGCGACGTTCAGGAGAGTTGCCTACAACAGGAGTTATATTGTTATTGTTCACACCAAGGGAGGTGGTAACGATATCATTGTTGTTCATGCGAACAATCTGCAATTCTGCATTAATATATGTCTTCATAATCTTAATCATTTTTAGAAGTTAAACATTCAGTTAATTACACATTGTTCTTAACGTACCATCTTGCCCATAGCGTCGTAAACTACACCATCACGAAGGATGTAGAGGTTGCCGTTTTGGAAGAACTTCACAGCCTTCTCGCAACCCTCGATGTTCTGGATGTCAGTAGCGTTGTTCTCGTTGAGAGCGATTTCTACGATGCGAACACCAGGAGCTTGGCTCGGATTATACTCAGGAACGCTAGCCATATCGATGTATGCGCGGTTTGCAGGCAGCGAGCTACCGGCTACTGCGTTGACGATGGTATTCTCTGCGAGCAGGTAATACGGAGCGTCAACAGAGATAGCAGAAAGCGTACCTACAAGACCATGGTGGCTACCAGCTGCAGCAGCATTTGCTTCAGTGTAAATAAAGGTTGCATTCTCGCTAGTGGATTGGAAAATGTACGGAAGACCTGCAACAAGTGCGCCTTCTTCCTCTGCCAATACGATGCTTGTTACTACATCACCAGCTCCGATACGCTTACCAGCAATATTGTAAACGGTTACGTTTTGGTGAGCAGTGGCTGCAACGGCGTATGGCAAACAAATAGTAGCATAGTCACCAGCAGTTACGTCACGTTTGTAAACCTTCATCGTCGTAGCAGATGCCTTTACGTCTATTTGCATATTTCGAATCCAAACGCCGTTGGTTCCGGTGTTACGCAGCGCGAATACATGAACGTCTTGATCTTCGAACACTTCGTAACAAGCATCTCCTTCCGTGTTTGTACTGGTCAATGTCTGCCATGCTCCGCCATCGATGGAATATTCGCAACTTGCATCTTGAATCTTTCCAAAGAAATGAAGTGTCTCAAAAGTATAACCTTCTTCTGCGGCAATAATAATAGTATTGCCAACAACCTTACCAGTGTTGAGAGAACTTCCTTCTTCAGCGTTGTTCTCATCACCTACACTAGAGAATCTGATAGTTAGGTATGGAGCAATAGTTGGGTCAGTGCTTTTAGTTGTTGCATCAGGAGTTTGTGTTTCGTCACAACGCGCCGATTTCTTTTTCCAAACCATTTCAATAGATGTAGTGTTTCCACTAGGAGTCCATTTTCCGTAGTACGAGGTGTTCTCAGAAATAGTCTGCTCTGCAAGATTAAGGGCGTCGCCAGTTAAACCAGCGTTAGCATACCATCCATTGAAAGTATACAATGGAGTTCTATCTGTGGTAATACCCGTAGCAGTAGGATTTTCTCCGCCAATAACTTTTTCTGTTCCGAGGAGAGTTTCTCCGTCAAAGTAGGAAACGGTGTAAGCTTCAGTCCATTTTGCAAAGAGTTCTGTATTTGCATTAACTACATCATTCTCGAAATCCCATGCATTAGTGCAGGCTGCCTCTTTATACCAGCCACCAAATTTCCAACCATCAGCAATCGGAGCAGTCGGCTCTGCAACCTTTTCGCCTTCATCTATAGTTTGTGCTTCAATAGCCTCACCATGACCTTGCAGGTTGAAAGTGACGGTGTACTCTGCCGGAACGGCAACAAACTCAAGTTTCGTCAACTGAACATTAGAACCATTCGGGTTGATATACCAGGTTCCAGCATCCAACTTAAATGAGGTTGCCGCATTGGCGATCGGAGTCGTCTCGTTGGTCTTTGCAGCGTCTTCCGTCGAGCAAACAGTTGAGACGAAATACTTAGCCGTATTCGAAGTCGTGATAATTACTTTTGTGCGAACTGGCAAGGTGAATTTAACGTATTGAGTTCCTAATGTGCTGAATTTGGCTTCGGTACTAGTGAATACAGAATAATTCGAACTTAAATAATATGTTAATCCTTCAAAAGTGTTGGCGGAACCGCTAGGTCCGAAAACACGTCCCTTATTAAGGTTGAATGAATACCCTATTTCACCTGCCATCGGAAGAGCATCACCGGCTTCCTTTGCCTCAACTTGAACAAAGAACACATCACCACAGGAGCTCGGAACTGCAATATAAATAGTACGATTCTTAGTACCATTATAGGCGATATATTCAGTCTCTAAGTATTGTTTATTTGTCAATGTACACGTTTGTAAAACAATCGGTTCTGTGGCACCTTCTTCCAAACCATAGATATTAACAACTCTGTTGGAAGTAGAATTATTCTTAACCTTTATTTTTAACTCGGTATAACTGGTCTTTGCACAATATGCAATATACTTGTTCAATGCGTTTTGATTAAGTGCAGTTGCATTGCCTCCCAACTTTGCATAATCATATTCAACTTCATCAATAGTTACCTTACCACCAATAGTTGCTCCTGTATAAAAATCTTCGGTATTAATAGCTCCATTGTCGATGAGATTATATGAAGAAGCAGGACCGAGGTGGCTTGGTAAAACAACTTGAACGTATTCATAATAAAGTTGGCCGGAAGTTCCTGCAGCAGTTAATGCATATGTTGCGTCAGTTGAGGAAACATTAATCTCTGGAGTTGTCTCTACACTTGCATCATATTGTTTATATGTAATGACTGCGCCATTCTCGGACGGGATAGTGAAGATTGTGCCGGGATTGACCTGAGTCCATGTATTTGCACTATTAGCAAATTTGCCGGAGGTTGCATCAATTGGAAGTTTCACATCAATAGTTTTGCCACTAACAATTGCTTGAGCAACAACAAATCCGCTATTACCCTCAAAGTGAAGGGCTGGAACTCCTTTGCTTTGAGAAAAATCCCATTTTATAGTAACTGCACTTACATGATCTTCCAGATTTACTGTATTCGCCGTATATACAGCCGTGAGAGTTTTATTTTCAGTTACTTCATAACTTGCGCCAAGCGCAAAATTGTTCTCTCCATCGGTCCAGCCAGTCATTGTATAACCTTCTTTATACATGGAGAAGTTCTTCGGAAGAGTAATTTCAGTCCCGCTGGTAATGTTTTCCACTGCTGCCGGAACTACACCTATTGCACCATCTGCATTTGCGAATGTAATCGTAAAATAAGAGGGAGCGGCAGGAATAGTGTATTGCTCCATGTTGTCGGATTGGGTAAAGCCGTCTTTCGTTGCATATGCATCAAGAGTGGTGCCCGGTGCAAGAGCCAGTGCTCCAGAGTAGTCTGAGTAATTGGCTTTGTTGTCTGTACTATAATGAATGATAGCACCATTTGTTATGCAGGTCGATATATGTGACGACTGCAATAAAGCAAACTTGTTTGGTGCTAAAGGTAAATGTAAACGAGGCTTTATTGTCAAGTGCTTTTGTGATAACTGTAGGATTAGAATAATTTTTGCAAGAACTAACGGGGTCGTTGCATGTGTTTCCGTCAAATTCGCTCAATTTCCCTTCACTATCGGCATTAGTTGTGGCGTAGAAAACAATCTGCGTTGCCACTTTTCCAGAAGGGCAAGTAATTGTGTTTTGAGCACCATTAGAGTTTTTCAACGTCTTGTAAGTTACACTGGAATAAGTAATATCCCCATTCCCGGCAGACCAACTTTTTTCTGCATTACCGGTAATGGCAATTGTGAATCCTTCTGCGGCACAACCTGATGCACCTGTTATAGAATTCGCACTTGAGGCCTGAGCTCCGTTTGTTCCCATGTTCATTGAGAGAATAGCGGTCTCTGCCCACAAATTACCTATTGAGCACATGAGACCCAATAGGATGAAAGAGAGAATTTTTTTCATGTTTGTTGAGTTTTTTGGTTATTATTTTTGTTTGTTTTGTTGACGTTTCTGACACTCTTACCGAATGCGGCGCAAAGGTACTGCTTTTCGCGCACATGTATGTGTAATTATTGACATAATGTGTGTACTTTTTGCCAAACCACCACTTTTTCGCTATTTTAGTATCTCTAAACACTAAAAAACACCCAATTTTAGTATCTCTAAACACTAAAAAGTGTCAAAAATTAGTGTTTGGAAACACTTTTTTGCCAAAATCCTTGCATTATTGAGAAAAAAGTATTAATTTTGCAGCGATTTTTCATAAAACGGATGATTAATATGGAAAAAAGAGACGTGCAAGGGCTCATTACGAACTATCATAACCGGTTGAGCCAGGTGGACTCGCGGTTCTACAGATACTTGTACTCGCAGATTGACTGGGAGGACAAACTGATAGAGATCAAAGGCGCGAAAGGCGTAGGAAAGACAACGCTGATGTTGCAGCACATCCTGGCGGCATTTGCGAACCCTGATGAGACACTTTATGCCTCATTGGATGATTTGTGGTTCACCACGCACGACCTGAAAGAACTGATAGGCTGGTTCTACACTCACGGAGGCCGGTATCTGTTTCTGGACGAAGTGCATCACTACAGCAACTGGCAAACGCTGCTGAAGAATGTGAACGACGAGTATCGCGATTTGCATGTGGTATTCAGCGGTTCGTCAATGTTGCAACTGGAAGCAGGCAAAGGCGATTTGTCGAGACGGCTGATAGACTATCGGCTCGCCGGACTCTCTTTTAGAGAGTTCTTGAGCTATGAAGGAATAGCCGACCTGCCGGTGCTGAAATGGGAGGACCTTTTGAGAAATCACGTTTCCATAGCAATGAACATCAAACGCCAAATAGCCTCTATCCAGCCGCTCTTTGAGCAATACCTGAAGACAGGCTATTATCCGTTCTACAAAGAGGTTAGGCAGGGATATTACCTTCGGTTGCAGAATGTGGTAAACACCGTGCTGGAAGTGGATTATCCGCAGATAGACGACGTGAGCGTCTCGACGATTGAAAAGACTAAAAAAATGCTGATGGTACTCGCAGAGAGTGTGCCGCAAGTGCCTACGATGAGCTCGCTCTACGGGCAACTGGATACAGATAGAAACCAAGGTCTGAAAATGATGTATGCGCTGCAACGGGCTGATTTACTCATCCTGCTCACGGATAACACCAAATCACTGAAGACACTCTCACGGCCTGAGAAGATATTCCTCAACAACTCAAACCTGATGTATGCTTTAGGTGGAAAAACGGAGATAGGCACTATTCGCGAGACGTTCTTCATCAACCAAATCAAACAAGTACTACCCGTGTCATATCCTGCAAAAGGCGACTTGTTGGTGGATAAACAATACTTGTTTGAGGTAGGTGGTGCAGGCAAGACCTTTGACCAGATAAAGGATGAGTCGAATAGTTTCTTAGCCGTTGACAATACCGAGATAGGCAGTGGTAACCGCATCCCGCTTTGGATGTTCGGATTGTTGTATTAATGATGACAAGAGAGAACCTCATGCAGACCAACGAACAT
>ONXE01000032.1 GCA_900321775.1 uncultured Bacteroidales bacterium | reverse complement strand
GAGTTCTACCATCAGCACCTGCCGTTCCCGTTGACGGGCGCGCAGAAACGCGTTGTCAAGGAGATTCAGGCTGACCTCAAGTCCGGCCGCCAGATGAACCGACTGCTGCAAGGCGATGTGGGCTCGGGTAAGACTCTTGTGGCGCTGTTGTGTGCGCTGTTGGCGGCAGACAACGGCTACCAGACCTGCATCATGGCGCCCACCGAGATTTTGGCCAAGCAACATATGGAGACGCTCTGAACCACGGTGGACCTGCTGACAGGTTCGACCACCGCCAAACAGCGCGAAGCACTGCATGAGCGCTTGCGCAACGGGCAGACCGACATCCTCGTGGGCACCCACGCGCTGATAGAAGATGAGGTGCAGTTTGCCAATCTGGGCTTGGTGATTGTGGACGAACAGCATCGTTTTGGAGTGGCTCAGCGTGCCAAACTCTGGTCGAAGAACGTGCAACCGCCCCATGTGCTGGTGATGACCGCCACGCCTATCCCGCGTACGCTGGCCATGACCGTCTATGGCGATTTGTCTGTCAGTGTCATCGATGAACTGCCGCCGGGACGCAAGCCCATACGTACGCGCCATTTCACCAACCTCAACCGAGACAGGGTGTATGACTTCATCCGAGAAGAGATAGGCAAGGGAAGGCAGGTTTACGTGGTTTATCCGCTCATTGAGCAAAAGAAAGACCGGCAGGGCAACCCTGTTCCTGTGGAGGATGGTAAGACGTTGGCGGACCTGGAAAACGGCTATGAGCGCATGCACCGCGCGTTCCCCGAGTGTACTATCTCTATGGTTCACGGACGACTCAAGGCGCGTGAGAAAGACTACCAGATGCAGTTGTTTGCGGCGGGCAAGACGCAGATTCTCGTGGCTACGACGGTGATTGAAGTGGGTGTGAATGTCCCCAATGCGAGTGTGATGATTGTAGAGAACGCCGAGCGTTTCGGTCTCTCGCAGTTGCACCAGTTGCGCGGCAGGGTAGGACGAGGGGCCGACCAAAGTTATTGCGTGCTACTGACGGATGTGCAGCTGAGCAAAGACACGCGCAAGCGTATGGAGATCATGGAGGCTACCAACGACGGTTTCCGTATCGCTGAGGCTGACCTGCAGTTGCGCGGCCCCGGAGACCTGGAAGGAACGCAACAGTCCGGACTACCTTTTGAGCTGAAGATTGCTTCGCTTTCCACAGACGGACAAGTCCTTGAGTTGGCACGACAGGCCGCTCTGGACATCCTTGACAACGACCCCGAGTTGGTCGCTCCCGAGCACCAGATTTATGCCTACCAACTCAAGAAACTGAAGAACCACCAGCGCAACTGGGCCGAGATTTCGTAAAAAAGAAAGAGCGCATAAATTTGGCTAATAACGTCATTTTGGGCGCATCGGAAGAGCAAAAAATGTAAATTGTGTGCACTTTCTTTTGTCAGTTCAAAAAAAAAGCAGTAACTTTGCAGCGTGCTTTAGCGTAAATAGGAAAACCAAACGATTAAATGTATGGCAGAGATTAGAGTTTTTATAAGTAGTGTGCAGCGAGAGTTTGCCTCCGAACGGCGTCAATTGTGTGACTATATTCGCACGGATTCGTTGCTTGGTCGTTTCTTCATTCCGTTTATCTTCGAAGACATGCCGGCGTCCGAGGTATCTGCTCAGAAAGCTTATCTTAAACAGGTTTCCGAATGCCATATCTACCTTGGCATCTTTGGCACGCAATATGGCTACGAGGACTCAGCAGGCATCTCACCTACCGAACGAGAATACGATGCCGCTACGGCCCACTTTGCACATCGCCTGACGTACATCCTTCAAACCGATGCCCCGCGTCACCCCAAAGAACAAGCACTAATCGGCAAAGTTGAGCAGAACGTAGTTCGTCGCGGTTTCTCTACGTATGAAGAACTCCGCACGGCCGTTTACAATTCACTCATTGATTACTTAGTGCAGAAAGAGATTATCCGCCGCGTGCCGTTCGATGCAGCAGCTCATCCGGTGGCCACCTTCGATGACATCGATACGGAACGCGTTCGCACCTTTATTGAAAAAGCCAAAGAGAAACGTAATTTCCCGCTGACTCTTGCTGATGGTATAGAGAAAATCTTCTCCAGTATCCACGTGCTTACCGATGATGGTCGACTTACAAACTCCGCGCTATTGCTCTTTGCCAAAGACCCGCAACGCTTCTTTCGCACCTCCGAGGTTCGCTGTGCACAATTTTACGGGACGGTTGTTGAAAAGCCTATCCGCAACTATCAAGTTTTCACGGGCACACTCTTTGAGATGATAGATAAAGCCGTCGGATTTGTCATGTCTCGCATAGATGCCCGCGTCGGCACTCGAGACCATTCGGTGGACGCTCCTGTTGACTATGAGTTACCCGAAAGTGCTGTGGCCGAGGCGATTGCCAATGCCGTGGCTCATCGCGACTATACCAGCAATGCCAGCGTGCAGGTCATGCTTTTCCGCGATCGTGTCGAGATCTGGAACCCGGGCAGGTTGCCGGATGGCTTTACCGTGCAGAAACTCCGTGAGGTTCATTCCTCCGAGCCTACCAATCCCGTCATCGCACATCCCCTTTTCCTCGCCGGATATATTGAACATTTGGGGACTGGCACTACGGATATGATTGCAGCCTGCGAGCAATACGGACTCCGTACGCCGGATTTCCACCAAACAGACGACTTCCGAACCATCATCTATCGTAAAGAAAAAGTGTCAAACCCCACTCAAAAAGTGTCAAACCTCGGTGAAAAAGTAACCAACCCTGGCGAAAAAGTAACCAACCTCGGTGAAAAAGTAACCAACCTCGGTGAAAAAGTAACCAACCCCGGCGAAAAAGTAACCAACCCCGGCGAAAAAAGTAATAAGGCTCGACTAACTGCTAAGCAGCGAAAAGTATTAGAGTTCTGCAATGAAATGCCACGCACTGCACGAGAAATAATTGAAATGCTTGGTGTGAAAAATCAAAGTAAGACGCGACAACAGTACACCACCAAGTTGGTCTTGATGGGTGTACTACGTCCGACGTCCACCATTTCCAACGACCCAAATCGCAAATACATAACCGTCCACGCCGATTAGCGCCCCTATGCCCCGCACGCCCCACATATCACCCCTCTCCCTCCGTCCGCTGATCTTCGCGGGCGCATTGCTGTTGCTCTGTCTCAGCTCCTGCTCTCGTGTTCAATCTATTTACGAGGCCCGCACTATCGTGGCCGAGGCCGACTCGCTCCGCAATGCAGGTCAATCACTTTCACCTTTCACTTTTCACCTTTCTCCTTCCAAATCCGACAGCACCACCATTGCCTCTGCCGTCTCCGCTCTCGAGCCTCTCCGCCTGATCTATCCCACCGCCTACGCGCACGCGAATTATTATTATGGTCGTCTCCTCCGCGAAGCCGGCAACCATCCCGAGGCCATGCTTGCCTTCCTCCGCGTCGTCCACTCCCGCACCAAAGACCATGCTATCAAAGGAAGGTCTTATTGTAACATAGGCATCATGTGTGGTTTAGCCACCGAACACGAGTTGGCATATGATATGTATGAGCGCTCAGCCGAAGAGTTCCTGAAAGCCCAAGACTCCATAGCCTATTACTATGCCCTCATTGATATGGCATTTGCATTGGCAGAGCAAAAACGGAAAGACGAGGCAGTTTCTATGACCAACAAAATAGAAGCCGAATGCAGGGATTATTATGTCTTGACCAAAATTTGGGAGACACGTGCAGACGCATATATTCAGGCCCAGATGTATGATTCTGCCATATATTGTGTACGGCAACTTCAATCTCGTGGAAATCAGGAACCGACTGGATTTTTATATGCTGCGCAAGCATATAACAATCTTGGTGTTCGTGATTCGGCTTTATACTATGCTAATAGAGTGCTACAGCTTTCCGATTTTTATGGGGATAGGTTTAATGCACTATATATCCTTACACATAATGATTCTACCATTAATACAGAGGAAATTTTGCGCATGACGTCGGATAGAACCGACATTCAAATGGACTATACTGAAGTCCGCGCCGATTTATCCCATGCAATTCAACTTCTCGAGCAAGACCTCTCCCGCAAACCTAATCTCACTTGGCTTTGGGCAACTCTTGCAACTCTATGTATAATTGCCACATCTACCTCTATCTACATCCGCAAGAAAAAAGCCAAACACCAACTCATCTCTCAACAGGTGGAAGCCTTGCAGCAGACTCGCGACTCGCTTTCTGCACAAACACGCCAAATCGAAAACGAGCAGAAACTGCGGCAAGAGAAAATGCTGGCAGAGATAGAACTCTTCTGCAATTCGATAACGGAAGAGAATATGAAAAAAGAGCTTTGTTGGATAGACTTTACTCAAATGTGCACGATTGTTAATCAGCGGATGTTTGGACTCGTTGACAAATTAAAAGCTCGGGGCATAACCAGTATGACTGAAATCAGAATATGTGTCTTACTGGCATTGGATAGATTCAACGCTAAACAAATGGCGAATGTCGTTCCGTGCACTTATGATAGCTTCAAAACAACGAAAAGTCTCATTGTGAAGAAGCTGAATGTTTCAAGAGAAAACATACATTCATACTTGATAAATTTGGCTGTTGGAGGTTAATTTTCCCCGCCTATTTTGCAAATCTTTACCTCAAGAATAACCATTTGCACTGATAATCAATACTTTTTCATTTTGCAAATCTTTACCAAAAAATTTGGTCAATTCAAAAAAAAGCAGTAACTTTGCAGCCGCTTTTCGGAGATGTTGTTCCAAGAGCACTAACAAAAAGTAGTAATAACAAAAAAAGACTATTATGAAAAAACTAATTTTATCCTGCGCCGTCGTTCTCGCGGCTGGTTTGTTTACTTCCTGCAGCACAGATCCCAACAAGGAATACTGTTTTGAAGTGAGATACTTCGTTGAATATAGAGGTAGCGGCCATGGCGGAACTTATTATATCTGGTGTACTGAGGAGCAGATGAAGGAAGAATTAGAGCTGAAAAAAGAGGAATTAATCGAGAGTGGCGTACCCGAGGAGTACATCACCGTTAGCGGCAAACGCGTATATAATAAGTCCACATCCGAATGCCCCAGACTTCATCCCGAAATCGAATAAGCTTTGTAAGGTATATGAAGCGACGCAGTATCGTTCTGTTTCTGTTTTTATGCTTCAGCGTGTGCGCTACGGCCACGGTGACCATCAATGGTTACGTGACTGATTCACAGTCCGGCGAGCGACTCATCGGCGCGTCGGTCTATGACACGGTCTCACACAAAGGTGCCGTCACCAACAACTCCGGCTTCTACTCGCTCACTCTGAATGCTCCGTCGGCTCAACCGGTCCTGAATGTCAGTTATGTGGGCTACCGATCTATTACCACTGCCCTACCAATGCTAACAGGCGACACACTGATTAACCTCTCCATCCGCACCAATACACAACTGGAGGAGGTTACCGTCACCGGTAGACGTAGTGTCAGTAGCCCCGAATCCGTCCAAATGTCCGCCATCGAGGTTCCCGTCTCGCAAATAAAGGGTATCCCCGCCTTGGGTGGCGAGGTGGATGTGCTGAAAGCCATTCAACTGCTCCCGGGCGTGCAAAGTGGCTCTGAGGGGACGTCTGGACTGTATGTGCGGGGTGGTGGGCCGGACGAAAACCTCATCATCCTGGATGGAGTTCCTTTGTATAACGTCAGCCACGTCATGGGATTCTTCTCCGTGTTCAATGCCGATGCCATCAAAAATGTGACACTCTACAAAGGCAATTTCCCTGCACAATATGGTGGCCGACTGTCCGGAATTATCGATGTGCGCCAGAACGATGGTAACGTAAGTGGTTACCACGGCAATTTCACCGTGGGACTGCTCGCGGCAAAAGCCAACGTGGAAGGGCCTATCCCACACAAGCACGAGGGTACCGGCTCTACCACCTTCAATATCTCTGCCCGACGTACCTATTTCGACGCCTTTACCACGCCGCTCATTCAGATTCTTACAGAGAGTACAGACGGACAATCTACTATCGCCGGAGCGTATTTCTATGATATAAACGCCAAAGTGTCGCACACTTTCGGCAACCAGAACGACAAACTCTCCGCCTCTTTCTATATGGGCGACGATGCCTTGTATATGAGTTCAAACTATCGTTCCGAAGATCGCGTGGTCAAGGAAAAAATCGGGGTGGATATGAACTGGGGGAATATCCTCGGCGCGGTCAACTGGGAACACCGATATACGTCGCAACTCTTCTCCAACACGCAACTCTCCTATACGCGCTATCGTTATCAGGTGGCGCAGCAGATGCTCCATGAAGAAAAAGACGAGGTTGACCTCTATTTTGACCAGGCGATGAAGTACAACTCCTCCCTGCAGGACATCACCTTGCAGAGCCACTACGCTTGGACTACTCACCCTAATCATAGCCTCCATTTTGGCGCAGCTTACACCTTTCATATGTTCCGACCGGAGGTCAGCAGCCTCTATTTGCGGACAACAGAAGATGGTCAGGAGGTCTCACAGCAGATAGATACCACTCTGACGGATGGGTTGTTGCTCGGGCACGAAGCCGCATTATATGTGGAAGATACCTACTCGCCATGGGATTGGCTCAAACTCAATATCGGGCTTCGCGGCTCACTCTATGCCATCGACGGCAAGGTCTATCCCTCATTAGAACCCCGCGTCGGACTGCGCGCCCTGATTACGCGTGACTTGGCATTCAAAACCTCATACAGCTACACTACGCAATATGTGCACATGCTTTCCAATAGTAGCGTCTCATTGCCCACAGACCTTTGGGTGCCCGTTACAAAGAATATCCTGCCCATGCACTCGATGATTGTGGCTGCCGGCCTGTCCTATGATCTCCTCGGATATGTGGAACTGAGCGTCGAAGGCTACTACAAACGCACCACCAATCTGTTGGAGTACAAAGACGGCACTTCCTTTTTGGAGGGAGGCGGCACGTGGCAGGACAAAGTGGCTATGGGCGACGGATGGAGTTACGGCGTTGAGTTCCTCCTTCAGCGTAAGATAGGACGCTTTACTGGATGGATAGGTTACACTTGGAGCCGAACCATGCGTCAGTTCAATCGCCCGGGACAGGAAATCAACTTCGGCAAACCATTCCACGCCAAGTACGACCGCGAACACGACCTCTCTGTCACGCTGCAATACCAGATAACGCCGCAAATCGACATTGCTGCCACCTTTATCTATGGCACAGGTGCGCGAGGAACGCTGGCTATGTACTCGTACTACGACCCCATGTACAATGGTGACCTGCCATACCAACAGGAGCGCAACAACTTCAAAATGCCCGATTACCACAGACTGGATGTTGCTGCAAACTTCCATTTCCCGCACAAGAGTACATCGGCTTGGTGCAAAGACGCAGAGCACATCCTCAACGTCTCTATCTACAACCTCTATTGCCACGACAACCCCTACATGATTATCCCGCAAGGCCCGGAATTGCGACAGATTTCCATCTTCCCGATTCTGCCCAGTATCAGTTACACCTTCAAGTACTAAAGTCATATGAAATCACCGTTCAACATATACCTTCTTCTGCTTGCTTGTTGTTTTACAGCTTGCAAGGAGTTCTTCAATCATCCTATCGATTTCAAGGGCAATGTGCAGGACCCCAAGATGGTCGTTAGCACCGAGTTGCAAGCCGGAGCGCACCCCGAGGTGTTTGTCAATACCGCCTTTTTTGCAAATGACCCCAACCGCATAGATACGGTGGAAGTAAATGGCAACAATGTCGTAACCGCTCTCAAGAAGGGCTACCTGCATGATGCTGTCGTACAGATGCGCATCAACGGAGGCGAGTGGATTCCTCTTCACGAGACGCACGAAGAGCGAATCGTTCTCCGAGCACAATACTATTCAGACTATGCCATCCCTACTGAACAATGGTTCTACACCTGCGACCATATCCTACAGCCCAATGACAGCGTAGAGATTCATGTCCGTCATCAGGGCTTGAATGGCGATGCCTATGTCGGTCAGCGTGTTCCGCCGCATATCAATGCTTATGTAACCGACCTTGACACACTGACTTACCGTGATAGAGACGGTATCGAATTTTTCCTGCGATTATTCTCTCTCCACTTGGAAGAATGCCCCGAAAGCGACTATCTGCTCCGGATTACTGCCAAGTCATACACCTATCAGACGAAATATATATCCTACGACAACTCTGTCAGGGACAAAAGAATCGTTTATCCCGATGTCTATGCACAAGATGTGCGCTTCGGTACCTACCTCAACCTCTGTAAGCAAATGTCGCAAGGATGGTTCGGCAGCCTGAATATCGGACTTTTTGCCAATACGCCTTTTAAACAATCCGTCATTCCTTTTGCTGTCAGGTATGAGGCTCCATACTCCGAAGACTACAAAGATGGGTCGCCAAGGGAACGCTACGGTACAGACTCTATTGTCATTGATGTGCAACTCGTCAATAAGGATACCTATCTCTATGTCACTTCGCTGGTGGAGAACAATTTGGTCGTCTGCAAGCCTTCGTTGGATTATTGGGCAAACCAAAGCTACAACGACGCACAATCTATTATTGAAGGCACAGAAGATTTGATTGGCAAGTTAGGCACACTCGAGACTTACCCCACGTACTCCAACATACAAGGTGCCATCGGCCACGCCTCTTCCGCCGCCGGTACACGCATCATCATAAAAAGAGAATAACGCCCCGTCCCCGTAGAATCACAAGAATCACAGGGACAGGACAAATGATACGCTGAATCAAAAAAACAATCCATAGGATACACTTTTTTACATTTTTTCTTGGTCAATTCAAAAAAAAGCAGTATCTTTGCACCGCCATTCGGATGGTCCGATAAGGCAAAATAAATATTGTAAAGTGAAGCGCAAATTCGCATCAGTAATTACCACAAGCATGATGAATATAGATAACAAGAGAAGCCTTCTTTTTCGTTGGGGTGTGTTCGCGGTTCTGGTGTTCTGCTTGGTGGCCAAGTGCGCCATTTGGCATATGCAGTTCTTTGCCGAGAAAGATATCCCGGTGCTAGTTGTTATTTGGTCTTGCCTGTTCCTTGCATCGCCGGTGTTGCTCTGTAAGCATCGTCCATGGTGGTTCTTGCTCGTACTTGCAGCCGCCAACATATGGCTTTTTGCCAACTTTGCCTACGAACGTGCATGGGGACAAATGCTCACCATGGACATGGTACGTATGGCCGGCAACTTGCACGGATTCGAAGACAGTCTTCGCGCTTATTTCCATACCGACATGCTCTATTGGATTCTTGCACCTGACTTGCTGTTCATTGCATCTTTGTTCCTTTGGAAACCTCAAAAAATACGCTCTTTGTCTGGATTCATTGCCCTTTTCGTTCTCTTGTTGCTCTGCATTCCTCTCCGACAAAGGACATACTACAGGCAAGTACTGCCCAACCGGATCGGGTACAATAACCACACCGGAATAGCCGCATGGTGGTACGTGCACGAACCCCTCTTCAATCTCTATGTCTGGCCTGCGGACGTAGCACGAAGCGTGTTCATGACTCAAGAGCAGCAGGATTGGGCACGCCCGTATGTACACAATTATGGTATTCTGTCATTTGGACCGGCTCTCTGTGTCTTCGATGCCACGTATCGTCGGTGGGAACGAACTCTCGCAGAGGAGAGTGTAGAACTAACTGTCATAGAAAAAGAGAAGATGACGCTTATCACGGGGCCTGAACCAGCCTTTCAACCACAGCGCAGTTTGGTGTTTATCCTTGTCGAGAGTCTGGAAAGTTGGGCCATTGACTATCCCTTGGGAGATGGTTTTGTTATGCCTAATCTACATGAGTTTATCCGCTCGCACCATGTCTATTATTCGCCTCATATGTTTAACCAACTGGGCTATGGTGGTTCCAGTGATGGACAACTAATGGCATTAACGGGATTGTTACCCGTGCGACAAGGTGTCACTGTGGCGCTCTATGGTGACCAGCCCTTCCCTAACTACTGCCATTTCTTCCCAAACTCCATTACCCTTAATCCTTCACCCGGAACGTGGAAACAGAATGTGGTTAACCCCAACTACGGAATACAAACACTCGAGGAAAGCGATTCTATCCGCGACGACGCAGGTATCTTCCATCGCCTAAACACCATCGACCTATCAGAGCCGACATTCGTCTTGGCTATTACCGTGTCCAGCCATGTGCCGTTCAGCAAAGGGGATGAAATCGACTTGCCACTGGACGACAACATGCCCGGCAACATGCCTAAGTACCTCAAGTGCTTGCATTACATGGACGAGCATCTGGGCACTTTTCTGGCGCGTATAGATTCCGACCCAAGCCTCAGTCAGACCGATGTGGTCATCACCGGCGACCATATTATTTTCTATTCGCAAGATTGGGAGCAGATGAAGGAATATGCTGCCTCAAGGGGTGTTTCCTGTCTCGGAACGGGATACAACACCTCGCCCTTTATACTCTATTCACCCTGTTTTACACAAATGCGGCAAGACGAAAACGACACCTACCAGATGGACATCTACCCCACTGTTCTTCACATGATGGGTTGTTATGATCCTGCATGGAGAGGTTTGGGGCTTGACCTGCTGGCAGACTCCTGCCACTCCGTCACTCCCAATGCTACCCGCCTTTTCGGGACGAGTGACTCCCGCGAATTATCTGACAAACTCATCCGTTCCCGCTACTTTAGTAAAAGAATCACAGAAACAGGACAAATGATACGGCAAATCAAAGGATCTGTCCCCGATACTTTGTAAGTGACTGACGATGCATATGACCCTATAGACTACACAGCAAAGTGCTATCAAGACGGTGAAAATGCACAAAAAGAGATGTTTTATGACCAAAATGGAACTTTAGTAGCAGATTTTGACCGAAAAACGTCTTTACCGAAAGGTACGATCACTACGTGTGGTGCAATTAAAAATAATTTACTAACTTTGCCCGAAATTATACAATTTACGAACGGCAACCAGATTGTCCACGACTATGATGCAATGGGAAACAGGCAAATGACAACATTTGTACCCTTCCCCATTAATCGAACAGTTGTAAAATAGAACGTGAATCACGGGGACACCGCCGGTTTTTTGGTGAGATTTCGGTCGGAATAGTGACTATTTGGGCGCTTTTAGAGTTCATGGAGCACTTTTTTGACAAAAAGTTTGGCCATGTCAAAACTTTTTACTAATTTTGCACCCGATAACGTGATTGTATGGCAAACAACAACTATATATCCATCCCCAACCCGCAAGACGAGTCGGTAGTAGTATACCGAAGCGAGGATGAATCTGTGACTCTGGACGTTCAGTTGGCGGACGAGACCGTTTGGCTGACGCAGAAACAGATGGCCTGGCTGTTTGATAGGACGCCACAGAACATCACCATCCATCTCGGCAATGTTTACAAAGAGAAGGAGTTGACGCGAGAGGCAACATGTAAGGATTTCTTACAAGTTCAACAGGAAGGAGGACGCTCTGTTCAACGTTGGACCAAGTTCTACAACCTGGATGTAATTATCTCTGTCGGCTATCGTGTCAAGTCTCAACGTGGTACACAATTCCGCCAGTGGGCAACTCGCGTCTTGAAGGATTATTTGCTGAAAGGCTATGCGGTAAATCAGCGCCTTGAACGCCTTGAGCAGCGCGTAAGCAAAACCGAGGAGCAAATCGGTTTCTTCGTACGCACTTCTTTGCCTCCTGTTGAGGGCATCTTCTTCGACGGACAGATCTTCGACGCATACACCTTTGCTAGCGACCTCGTTCGCGAAGCGAAGAAACGTATCATCTTGATAGACAACTATGTGGATGAATCCGTGCTGACTCTCCTCGACAAACGGGAGAAGGGCGTCACAGCAACCATCTACACGCAAGCCATCACCCCGCAACTGAAACTCGACCTCAAGAAGCACAACGCCCAGTACGCGCCTATCGACGTGCAGCAGTTCACCCGCTCACATGACCGCTTCCTCTGCATTGACGACACCGTCTATCACCTCGGTGCCTCCCTCAAGGACCTGGGCAAAAAGTGGTTCGCCTTCAGCCGCATGGAATGGACTGCAACGGAACTATTGGAGAAGATGTAGCAACCAGATTGTGCACGACTACGATGCAATGGGAAATCGGCAGAGAATCACAGGGACAGGACAAATGATACGCTGAATCAAAGAACCGTCCCAGAATCAAAAAATTCTATTATAAGATTAAGATGAAAAAAATTATTATAGCAACAACTTTAGCCATGTCTATGGCTGCATGTGCAAATAAATCTTCTGTGGTAGAGACTTCTCCAGCAAACCCAATTAGGGACTCTATCCTCACGTGTGTGAGTTATTTAATGTTTGAGTACGAAAACATACGAAAAGATGACGCAATGGCAGATTCCATTCTTGATATTATCGACAAGAATCTTGAGCTTGACCCAGAGCTTTTATCTCTTCGGAAAGCCACCTTGCTTTCTTTAAAAGGAGACAATGAGGCGGGACGTGAAGCAATCATAGCTATTAATGATTCGTTAATTTTGCCGATATACAAATACGTTTGTATTCGACACTTTGATGCTATCATCGCGGCTGAACAAGGGAATGCGAAACAAAAAAGGGAGATAGTAACACATATCGTTGATACGCTCCTTAGCGAAATCACGCAACCCCTTTTGGATTCAATTGTCTCTACTGCCATAGCTTATCCAGATTCGCAAGTCCCCGCAACATGGCCAATGGTAATGTACTATTACTACATGGGGCAATTGTATGGTCCTGATAGCATACGCACCATGTTGCAAGACCGATACAATTATTGTGGAGAAGAACTTTTCTGGCCTGTTATAGCCGCCGAAGGAGATGATCTCATGACATTTCGTGGCTTTTGAATAACGCTCGCTGGGACAACGCCGACATGATGAACTATCTTTCTATGACCTACGAGGGCAACCAATTAGTTAAAGTGACAGATGACGGTTATGACCCCATAGATTACTCAGCAAAGCACTATCAGGATTATGAAAATGCACAAAAAGAGATGTTTTATGACCAAAATGGAACTTTAGTAGCAGATTTTGACCGAAAAATTTGTGCAATTCAAAATAATTTACTATCTTTGCAGCACGAAAAGAATGAAAGGGATTTGTTATGCAGACGACTACTGTTTTTAATTCTTTGCAAATTCATCTATTACAGATGTTTGCATTAGACAAATCCGAGCGAGGCTTACAAGAGTTGAAAG
>ONXE01000065.1 GCA_900321775.1 uncultured Bacteroidales bacterium | reverse complement strand
ATGAGTTATCTGGACGAGTATCTGATGATGCACAAACTGACGCGTGAAGCCGAAGTGCATTATACCAGCCTTGGCTGGAGCGATTCGGAGAAGGCATGGACGGATTCGGCTGTAGTGGAGACTGTTCGTCTGATGCCGCAGATGTTGGTAGGAGCCCCGTTGAAGGACACCTATTTTATGCTCAAGGCAGACCAGTATGCTGCAGCTTTGGGTATAGAGGAAGACTCAATTGCGTCATTTGACATGACCGCCATTGCAGTGGATTGCAGACCTGCTTCGGTCACTACCAAACGCGGTGAATCTACTGAAAATGAGGTAGAAAGACCTATTGATGAATCGCAATTAACGGGTTCGGCACCTATCGAGATCAATTTCCTCTCGCACGCCAACAAACCCACGGCAACGTTCTTCCGCTGGGAAATCTACAAGGGCACAGACCTGGTGGCTTCGCGCCGCGACGAGGACATGCGCTACACCTTTATGACCAACGGTTCATATCAGGTGAAGTTGTGGGTAAGCAATGACCGCTGCACGACTGACTCGGTTGTGTTTGACATCAGTATATCCAGTTCGCAACTGCTTGTTCCGAACGTGTTCACGCCCAACGGCGACGGCATCAACGATGAGTTCCGCGTGATGTACCGTTCGTTGGCAGAGTTCCACTGCTGGGTTTACAACCGCTGGGGCAAATTGGTCTATGAGTGGGATGACCCCGCCAGAGGTTGGGACGGAACCATCAACGGCAGACCGGCTGCGGCAGGCGCATACTATTATATAATACGCGCGCGCGGAACAGATGCTGACCCCAAGATTACCAAGTATCACAAAACGACCAAACGCCGTCCTGCAGATATAGGCATCTACCAATTGTCAGGAGACATCAATTTGGTCCGGTGAGTCATCGACGACAACTTACAACGTAATTTTAAACATATGAAGATTAAAACTATTCTTGCTATGGCACTTGTTGCTACAACACTGAGTGCCGCGGAGGTGAATCCGTTCCTGAACTACAAGAACTGGAAAACGCCGCACGGTACCTACCCTTTCAATGAAATCAAACCCGAGCATTATATGCCCGCCATCGAGCAAGGCATGAAAGAAGGATTGGCAGATATTGACGCCATCGTCAGCAATCCAGCCGCTCCTACTTTCCAGAATACGATTGAGCCGTACATGAAATCGGGAGAACTGCTGGAGAAGACGCTGTCTTGTCTGTTCAACCTGACCAACGCTGACACCAACGACGAGTTGGATGCCATCGAGACAGAGATTACGCCGAAACTCTCTGAGTATCAGACGACCATCCTCTTGAACGAGGCGCTCTTCAAACGCATCAAAGCAGTCTATGATCAGCGTGCCAAACTGAAACTGACGCCCGAGCAGGCCAAAGTGCTGGACGACATCTACGAGGGCTTCGCCAACAACGGCGCCAACCTCAATGAGGCAGACAAACAGACACTGCGCGAACTGAGTTCCAAACTGAGTCAGTTGACATTGTCTTACGGTCAGAACGTACTGAAGGCCACGAATGCTTGGACCATGCTCATCAAAGACGAGGCACTCCTCGCCGGTTTGAACGACGACACCAAGCAGATTCTGCGTAAGAACGCAGAGAGAAAAGGCTATAGCGAAGGCTGGCTGCTTGACCTCAAACCGACTACGTACATTCCTGTTCTGCAGGACTGCGACAACCGTGACATCCGCCGCGAGTTGTGGACAGCCTACAACACGCGCTGCATTGGCGGAGAGTTTGATAACACACAGATCATCGTGGATATTGTCAATACCCGCCTGGCTATTGCCAAGTTGTTCGGCAAGGACTGCTATGCAGACAAGTCGCTGCATAAGACGATGGCCGAGAACAAAGAGAACGTCTATAAACTGCTGGACCAGCTTCGCGACAACTATATGCCCGTAGCGCTGCAGGAAGTGAAGGAACTGCAGGACTATGCTGAGTCTATCGGTTTCTACGCCCAACTGCAAGGCTGGGATTGGAGTTACTACAGCAAGAAACTCAAGAACGAGAAATACTCCATTTCCGACGACGACCTGCGTCCGTACTTCGAGTTGGAAGCCGTAAAGAAGGGCGTATTCGGCTTGGCTAACCGCCTGTACGGCATTACATTCAAGGAGAACAAGAACATCCAAACCTACAATCCCGAGGTGTGTGCATATGAGGTGTTTGACGAGAAGGGCAAGTTCCTTGCCGTGTATTACGCTGACTTCCATCCGCGGGACGGCAAACGTGGCGGTGCGTGGATGAACGACTACAAACCCCAATGGAAAGAGGGCAAAAAAGACAGCCGTCCGCATATTGTGAATGTAATGAACTTCACGCGCCCGACGGACACCAAGCCCGCGCTGCTGACCTATGATGAAGTGCGTACGTTCCTCCATGAGTTCGGACACGGCTTGCACGGCATGCTGACCCGCTGCCAGTATTCGTACCGTTCCGGCACTAACGTACCTCGCGATTTCGTGGAACTGCCCAGCCAGTTCAATGAGAACTTCATCGACGAGAAGGAGTTCCTCGACACGTTCGCCAAGCACTATCTGACAGGAGAAAAACTGCCTCAGGAACTGCTTGACCGCATGCATGCTTCGCAGACCTATCACGCTGCTTACGCCTGCGTACGCCAACTGTCGTTCGGTTATCTGGACATGGCTTGGCATACTATCACCACGCCGTTTGCAGCTCCGGAAGGAGTGAGCGTAGAGGACGCAGTAATCAACTTCGGCAACGCAGCCATGGAGCAGGTTCGCGTGCTGCCTAACGTTCCCGGCACACAAATGGAAACGGCTTTCACACACATCTTCTCCGGCGGCTACGCTGCAGGTTACTACAGCTACAAATGGTCGGAAGTACTGGACGCAGACGCTTTCTCAGTCTTCCAGGCAGCCAAGGAGAAGAACGGTTCTATCTTCGACAAGAAAGCCGCTGCTTCGTTCCGCAAGAACATCCTGGAGAAAGGCGGCACGGAGAACGTAGCCGAGCTCTATCGCCGCTTCCGCCTGGGCGATCCGTCCATCGAGCCGCTGATGAAGCGCGACGGAATCAAGCCGGCGAGCAAAGACTAAAGTCAAAGGTCGAGAGTCGAGAGTCGAGAGTCAAGACCGAGAGTATAATAAAGAAGCACTCCTGTTTGGGAGTGCTTCTTTGTATCAATTACATTTGTAATCAGTGTTAACTACATTTGTAAACAATATCAATTACAATGGAAATTACTTGCCGCTGTCAAGCATCCATTTACCGTCGATTTTAACGACTTTCTGTTTGTCGCTATCCTCGGAGCCATCGCCATATTTGACGGTGTAACGAACAACAGCAGACTCGGCATTCTCTGCCATTTCAGGCGCCTCTATTTCCCAAGAAACAATTCCGCCTTTCTTGTCGTTCTCCTTCTTCACTTTGTCGTCCACCATCTGAACATACTCTTCGAACTGTTCGTCGGTGAGCGGTTTGGAGAAATGGTACATCTCGAGTGCTTTGCGCGTGTCGTTCTTCTGCATTGCTTTGAGGTAAGCGTCCACAACACCTTCCGGTGTGTTCTTCGACGATGAGCAAGCCACGAAGGCCATTGCCATGAGTGCGATACTCAGCAGATAAAAAACTTTCTTCATAAATGTTTGGTATTAAAGTGTTTAACAAAAAGGGTGTTTTTTCCGTTTTCAATATTTACAGGGAAGATACTTTCTCCTTCGGGACAGAATACTGTTGGCACTTCGTAGCGCATGCCGTCGGAAATGTCTATTCCTTCGCGCAGGTATGCCAGCCAAACCAACTCGCAGCAATATAGTTCGGTCGTATCACGGAGCAGGTAGTCGTTGTCGAAGAGAACGCGCTCCTCGTATTTGTTCCTGCAGTACTGCGCGGCACGATTGGCCGTTTCGTCGGAGCAGTTGATTCGCATCCATGCGCCTTTCTGTGCCTTGATTGGGGCGAAGAAATCGGTGAGCGCCTCACGCTTGATATACTCGGGCTCTCCGGGTTCGTTCTCTGCGGGCACGGCGTGGATGACCATCCACTGCCCCGGGAGGCTGTCGTACTGAAGAATGCCTATGTGCGAGAAAGATGAGTTGCTGCGTTGCATCACCAATCTACTCTCTGCGCCGCATCCTGCTCGAAGCACCATGTCGCCGTTGCGAAAGCCCTCTTCGCCGGTTATTTCCACCCGCTCATGCCGAATGCTGCAGCAACAAAGCAACAGCAACGTCAGGGCTATATACGTGTGCGGGCGCGCGAACATATTATTATATAACGCACGCAGGACAGCCGAAACTGTCCTGCGCTGTTAGTTTATTGGAAGTTGAATCGGTTGTCTTCGATATCAGCTTTCTTCTCGAGCATTCCCAATGCCTGATATGGCAGCGAGTAGGAATAGCGCGAATTGAGTTGCGTCACTTCTGCAGCCTCGTCGAAGTTGCCGTCAGCCACTTTCTTCTCGCCCGGGCGAACGACATACACGCCCTGGTATCCCTTAATAGGCTCGGAGGTCTGTCCGGCTTCTGTAACCATAGCGGTACCGATGACAGCGGGCTCAGCGCCTACCATGCCGAAGCGATACGAACCGAAGGTCACGCCTTCTGCTTTCTGGATCTCTACGTCGCCGAGTTTTTGTGCAGCCTCTTCCAGGGTCTTAGCGCCCTCAAGTTGCTTGGCCACATAGTCGAACTTAGCGTTGTTGAGTGCTTCGAAGCGAAGCTCGTTCTGCACCTGAGCGAAGGGACGGAACTCTTCTTCATTGACCTCGGTGAGGGCAGCCACTACGAAGCAGTCGCCACACTCGAACACGTCGGATATTTGTCCTTGCTTAGCCTGGAAAGCCCAGCGAACGATAGAACGGCTGGACTTGAGGTTGTCCACTTTGTTGGTGGTAGCCTGAAGGTTGAAAGCGGGATGAACGGGCAGACCGAGATTGGTTGCGCCCTCGTTGAATTTCTCCTCGGTGTTGTTCTCCACGATGAACTGCTTGGCTTTGTTGAAGAGCGCAGCGTAGGTCTTGGAGGACGGGGTGATGGTGATGGCAATGATTGCGAGTTGCACTTTAGGCGTAGGAGCGCTGATGTTCGTAACCTCGAAGGTCTGCTCGCCCATACCCATAGGTACGGTGAAACGCTCGCCTTTCTTGGCCACGAAAGCTTTCTCCACAATCTTGCGATCCAGCTCGTCGGCTTTGTACCAACCGAGTTCGGTGTCCTGCTGAGTGGTATCCATTGCGATTACTTTCAGCGAAACGGAGTCAGGCATAGTGTATCCGGCCTTGACGAGACGCGCCATCGAATAGGTGTTGTTCTCCAGCTTGATGTCGGTCACATTGCCGGTCTTGGCGTTGGGGCCGAAAGCGAAGTCCTTGTACTCCTCGGGCACGTTGTCGATGCTGTAGTCGCGTCCGTCGTACATTACGTCGGAGTTGAGGTTAACTACGGTCATCACGTCGTCGGTGGTGTAGAACTCGTCCTTCACCTGTTCCATCTTCTGTGCAACGGCCATAGTGTCCTCATAGGAAGGCTGAATGGGGAACGCAACATAAGCAATCGAGCGGTTAGGCTCCTGCTTGTACTCGTTCTTGTGCTTCTTATAGAGAGCCTTGACGTCGGCGTCGCTTACCTTGACGAGCGAGTCAGCCACAGCAAAATAGGGCTTGTTGATGAACTCGACGTCGCAAGAGGTTTGGCGGCCATCGAAGGCGAACTTGGCATCCAGCTTGTTGGCGGTGATGCAGTTCGAGAGGAGGCTCACGTATTTCTCCTGCAGATAGGTGATGCGAACGGCTTTCTCCCAGTAGTTCCAGTAGGTCTTGGCCTGCTGCAAGTTGGCCTGGTCTTCAGGATTCTCGGATTCCTGCTCGAGGCTGTTAAGGAACTGCACCAGGTAGCTGCGGTTGAACTGGCCGGTCTGGTCGTAGAAGGCGCGGCGCGAAGAGATAATCTGGTGGATGTGGTTACCGATGCAGATCTCAGAGAGCTCGTCAGGAGTAACGGTCATACCGATTTTCTTGGCTTGTGCCTGCATGGTGTAGTCAGAGACGAACATCTGCCAAACGCGGTTGTTCATATCGGCCACCATGTCTTCGTCGAAGTCGTTGCGGCCGGTCTCGATTTTGTACACCTCATTGAGTTGTTCTTTGGCGGCTTCATATTCGGTGTAGTGGATTTTCTGACCTTCTATAACCCCCACGTACTCGCGGTCGCGCGAGAAATAGGTGTTGGAACTGGACAGGAAATCCCCGATGATGAACGCCAGCATGGCGAGACCCACTATAATCAGCAGGAGTACGCCATGATTACGGATTTTTCCTAATGTTGCCATAGTTTATCCAATTACGCATTAAGCATTTTTTGCTTTCTCTACAATTGCCTTGAAGGTAGCGGGCTCGTTGACAGCGAGGTCGGCGAGGACTTTGCGGTTGATTTCGATACCGGCTTTGTGCAGAGCACCCATGAGTTGGCTGTAGCTCAGACCCTCGAGGCGAGCGGCTGCGTTGATACGCTGAATCCAGAGAGCGCGGAAGTTGCGCTTCTTGTTCTTGCGGTCACGGTAAGCGTAGGTCAAACCTTTCTCCCAAGTATTTTTGGCTACGGTCCAAACGTTGGCGCGGGTTGCGAAATAGCCTCTGGTGAGGCTCATAATCTTTTTACGGCGGTTGCGAGAAGCAACATGATTCACTGATCTTGGCATAATTCTTTCTGTTTTTGATTGTTAGCGACGCTTACACGAAGCGTTCTTTTGAGCTAAACATTCGTTAATACTAAATTTCTTTGTCGCTTAAATTAGTTTAGTGGAGCAGCAACATCTCCTTAACGGAACGTACGTTGGCGGGATCGACAATCGATACGTGGGTGAGGTTACGTTTTTGCTTCTTGGTTTTCTTGGTCAGAATGTGACTTTTGAACGCATGTTTGCGACGCAGTTTTCCTGTTCCGGTAAGTGCAAAGCGCTTTTTGGCACCGGAGTTAGTTTTCATTTTTGGCATTTTCTTTTTGTTTTATTATTGTTAATAATTGCCGTCTCTTGTGGCAGCCTGAGCCATGAGACAAGCGGGAATTGATTTACGATTTCTTGGCTTTGGGGCTAATCATGACAATCATGCGTTTGCCTTCCAGCGTAGGTACCTTGTCCGGTTTGCCGAACTCCTCGAGGTCCACACAGAAACGCGAGAGCAACTCTTCTCCCTGTTCCTTGAAGAGGATGGAGCGTCCGCGAAAGAAGACGTAGGCCTTCACTTTGGAGCCCTCCTTGAGGAAGCCGATGGCGTGTTTGAGTTTGAACTGGTAGTCGTGCTCGTCGGTTTGCGGTCCGAAACGAATCTCTTTGACGGTTACCTTGGCCGAGTTGGCCTTCTGTTCCTTCTGCTTCTTTTTCTGCTGGTAGAGGAACTTCTGGTAGTCGAGGACACGACAAACGGGAGGATTTGCTGAAGCGGAAATCTCGACCAAGTCGAGGTTCTGTTCGTCTGCAATGCGCATTGCTTCTCTATAAGAATAGATGCCTTGCTCTACATTGTCTCCGACGAGACGTACTTCACTGACGCCGCGAATCTTGTCGTTGATTCGGTTGGGCATTTCTTTTTCACGTGGTCGGCGCGGATCGTTGCCGGCCGGTTTGCCTGGGATTGCGATAATTTGTTTCCTCCTATTTTAGTTTGTACTCTAATTAATTACGCCTTGTGTACACACGTGCGCTCGCACGTCCACACAAAAGCGACTGCAAAGGTACTGCTTTTTTTTCAAATGACCAAATAAAATCGCAAAAAAATGCACTTTTGGGTGTATTTTAGCGCATTTTCAGTCAAAAAAAGCAAAAAACTATTGCATAATTCAAAAAAAAAGAGTAACTTTGCAGCGAATTTATGGTCAAGTATGGCCCTACCCCACGGGAACAGTTGTTTTCGCGGGTATGTTGGTGTAAATATCAAATAAATAATAACGCAAACACAAAGTTGTATGAAACTGAACAAATTGTTTACAGCATTTATGCTGATTGCGACCATAGGAATGGTTGCATGTAATAAACCTCCCAAGCCCGATGGTCCGGGTAAGGACGATCCGGAAACTCCGCCTGTCGTTGACTCGGTGATTGCTACCGATGCCACAGTGGTAGAAGTGATTGCTGTTGCCAATGAGCTTGCAGCCGGTGGTGAGAGCGAGGAATACTACAGAGTTCACGGTATTGTATCTGCCGTTCAGACCGCTCCGGAGAAGTTGGTCGAGTATGGCAACTGCAATTTCACTGTTATGGACGAGACGGGTTCAATCGGGTGCTTCTACATCAACTATCTGAACAACGTGAAGTTCACGGACCCCGACCAGGCGCTGAACATAGGCGACACGGTGGTTGTAGTGGCCAAGGCCAAGAACTATGTCAACAAGAACACGGGTGCTTCCACGCCTGAGTTGACCAATGGTTTCATCGAGAAACTCAACCGCAACACCTACATCCCCGAGGTCATTGATGCTTCGTTTGCAGACATCTTTGCGCTGCTTGATGAGCTGCCACAAGGCTCGACCACTATGGACGCTTACCGCGTGAAGGGTGTGGTCAGCGCAGTCACTACCGCCAAGGACAAACTGGTGGGCTACGGCAACTGCAATTTCAACATCACAGAGGCCGGCAGCACCAGCGGACAGGAGATTATCTGCTACTACACCAACTGGCTTGACAATCAGAAATTTACCAACGTTGACGACATCCCTGTTGTAGGCGATACGGTAGTGGTGGTAGGTCCGCTGCAGAACTACAACGGCAAGCCGGAACTCTTCAAGGGTTTCATCGAGGAGATTGCCCGCAAAGCGCCCGAACCGATCATCGTCGATGATGACAGCCAACTGGACGTACCGGCCGGCACAATCACCTGCGCAGAGGCTATCGCGATTGGCAAGCAACTCAACGACAGAGCCGCTACGTCGGAAGTGTATTACATAAAGGGTATCGTGGTGGAGAACGCCACCTCCAAATCGTCGCTGCTGAACTACGGCAACATGAACTTCTACATGGTCGACGCCCTGACAGACACCGAGCGCTTTGAGGCCTATCAGGTATTTGGCGTGGACAGCGCCCGCTTCACCGACATGCAGCAAATCGTACCGGGCAACGTAGTCGTACTGAAAGCCAAGATCTACCGCTACGGCGAGCAGATTGAGACCGAAGGTCTGGGCAAGTGGTTCGTCTATAGTTCCACCAACACCTTCGTGCCTGACACCACCGGCGGCGACAAACCCGCCATCCCCGAGGGCACGCAGCAGGCCATCGACTTCGCTAACAACGCGCTCAACCTGCCGGGCACCGACACCATCGCCGACAACAAGGCTTATACGCTGGGCGAGGTTACCCTCACGGTGTACAAAGCCTCTTCCACCAGCAAACCGCTCGTTATGACCAACCAGTACCGTATGTACAAGAACTCCACCTTCTCGGTATCCGTTCCCTCAGGCAAGAACATCAAGTACATCGGCATAACTACGGTTGGCGGCTACGGCGCCGACTTGCTTAGCGCCAGCGAAGGCACTATTGCCGTTGACTCGCAGAAAGACGGTGTCTGGACCGGCCAGGCCAACACCATCACCTTCTCCAACACGGCGCAGGTCCGCCTGACCAAACTGCTGGTAGTGTTCGACTAATCGGCAAAACAGCGTTACACATTTTGTGTTATCCTGTTACATTTACTATATCAGGGTGGCTTTCGGGCCACCCTGACTTGTTTTATTCCATCCTCCTCCATCGCCCTTCGCCGATTTGCGCGATGCGTCGGTTCTTCTTCCAGCGGTGTAGCA
>ONXE01000073.1 GCA_900321775.1 uncultured Bacteroidales bacterium | reverse complement strand
GTGAAGGCTGCGAGCATTTCGAATAGTGAGCGAACAGTCAGCAGTCCCACCGAGACGAGCACGATGAATCCGTAGGTTCGGAACGAGTATTGTCCTGTGCCCAGATAGGCGAGCAGGGAGACGTATGCGCCCATGGAGAAGGTGAAGATTGCCAGGAAGATCATGAGGGTCTGCGCACGTCTGTCCAGGTCGGAGTCGATGAACGTGCTGTTTCGGTCACCGGTAGTGAAGAAGGTACGGAAAGCCGTGGCAATGGCTTGTGGCTGCATGGCATGGGCGATGTAGGCCAGAATAAGCAATCCCAGCATCGTCCAGGCCATCCAGGGCTCGGACCATGGCGATGATATGATAGGCAGACCGTTCATTGGTTGTTGTCGTCGTTATATCTTGGCGTTCTTGCGCGCGTTGCGGTCCCACTGGGGCATGTTCCAGATGGCGGGCAGGACTTCTTCGGGCGTGTTGACCACTTGGAGCATCGCGCCAAAGACGGGTCGCATCATTTGTTCCTTAATCATCTGGTCGAGCAGCGCAACTAGGCCGTCGTAGTAGCCGTCGGTGTTGAGGACGATGATGGGCTTGGCGTGCAGACCCAGTTGCTTGTCCACCATGCACTCGAAGAGTTCATCCATCGTGCCGATGCCTCCGGGCAAAGCGACAAAAGCGTCGCTGATGCGCTCGATGGTCTGTTTGCGCTCGGACATGTCGGACGTGATGATCAGTTCGGCGCATTGCTTGTGGTGCCAGTCCTGTTCAATCATGAACTGCGGAATCACACCGATAAACTGTCCGTTGTCCTCCATCATGGCATCGGCCATTTCACCCATGAGGCCCATGTTGCCTCCGCCGAAGACCATCGTAATTTTTTTCTCAGCAAAAATTTTGCCAAGTTGTCTTGCCGCGGAAAAGAATTCGGGCCGTATTTTTGTCGAAGATGCGCAGTAAATTGCGACCTTTTTTACATCATTCATATGCTTTTTTACGAAAAACGGGTGCAAAGTTACAATTTTTTTTTGATATATTTGGTAATTTCGGAAAAAAATCGTACCTTTGCGGTCGATTTTGTGGAAAAAGTAAGATTTTTCTTGCGTATTTCATAAAAAATACATATGTCAATGGTAGAAATTAGAAAAGTAGAAACCAGAAAAGATAAAAAGACTTTTATACAGTTTGCGAATAAGTTGTATAAGGGGTGTCCGTACTATTGTCCGACGTTGGATGGAGACGAGTACAACACGTTTTCGAAGAAGAATCCCGTGATGGATTTCAGCGAGTACGAACTGTTTCTGGCTTACAAGAACGGCGAAGTGGTAGGGCGTATAGCCGCGCTGATCAACTACAAGGCTAACGCACATTGGCATAACCATCACCTGCGCTTCGGGTGGTTCGATTTCATCGACGACCTGGAGGTGAGCAAGGCTCTGTTGGACGCTGTGGCCGCATGGGGCAAGGAGCGCGGTATGACCGAGATGAATGGTCCTGTGGGCTTGACGGACATGGACAAAGAGGGCTTGGTGGTGGAAGGATACGAGTACCTGGTGCCGATGGCTGTCCTGTACAACTATCCGTACTACGTGAAGCATTTCGAGGCGTACGGATTCAGGAAGGAGGCCGACTGGCTTGAGTTTCAGGTGTTTGTGGATCAGGTGGACGCTTTGCCTGAACGAGTGGCACGCGGAGCCAAACTGGTGGCAGAACGATACAACCTGCACATCCATAAGATTCACTCGCCACGTGAGCTCAAGAAGACATTTGGTACGGAGTATTTTGACGTGTTGAGCGATGCCTATTCGGTGTTATACAATTATCAACCGTTGACGCAGAAGCAGAAGGACTATTACAGTCAGTATTATTTTCCGCTGCTGAACTTCGATTTTGTGAGCATTGTGTGCAACGAAAAAGAGGAGATTGTAGGTTTGGGGTTGGGTATGCCGGATGTGTCGAAGGCGCTGCAGAAAGCCAACGGCTCGCTGTTTCCATTCCATTGGATTGGATTGCTGAAGACATTGAAAGCGAAGCAAATAGACACAATCGACACATTGTTGATAGCTGTTCGTCCGGACTATCAGGACAAGGGTATTCCGAGCATGATTTTTGCCGAGCAGCTGCCGTATTACAAGCAGTACGGAGTGAAACTGCTGGAGACGACGTCCATCTTGGAAACCAACAATAAGAACCTTGCCAATTTTACGATTTTGCCGCATAAGCAGCACCGTCGTCGAAGGGCATATATTAAGGAGATTTAAGTTTCTCGGACCCGTAGCTTAGTTGTATAGAGCGTCAGATTCCGGTTCTGAAGGTCGAGGGTTAGAGTCCCTCCGGGTTCACCAGTCAGCCCTTACCCAACGCTGGTAAGGGCTGATTTTGTTGAAAATCACTATTTTTGGCTATTGCGTAATTCAAAAAAAAGCAGTAATTTTGCACTTGATTTTGATTGAGAAAAATCAACAGGTGGTTTTATTGTATTATGGGACTTGAAAGAACACATCGTATTGCATTGATCGGCCCTCGCGGCAGTGGGAAGTCGGCTCTTTGTATGCGCCTCAATGAGTTGGGAAACCATTTCGAGGGCAGGCATTTCGTGGCAACGGAATATCATACGGTTCAGGAGTTACGGGCAGCCTCATACGATGTGATTCTTCAAGTTGTTGACGCCACCGATCTGGAGGCCAATTTGGCCCTGACTCCCCGACTGATAGATGCGCATCAACCGTTGGTTATCGCCATAAATAGGTATGACCTGTTGCTTGCCACGGAGCATTGGTTGGACTACGAGTTGTTGTCCACGATGATAGGTGTACCCATCCAGGTGGTCAGCACTGTTTCCGGAGAGGGTGTTGCAAAGGTACTTTTGGACGTAATTTCTACGTTGGAAAGGGAGGTTTTGCACTCCGACGAGCACCCGATTTACAAGGGCTGGGAACAGCAGAACGAAGCTGCTTATGCCGGTTATGTGCACGGCGCTTTGACGCAGACCTTGCACCATGCACCGCATGATAAGAAGAAGACTCGGCTCGAGATAGTTGACTGGATTCTGACCAATAAATGGACCGGTTTTCCGATTCTGGCCTTGGTGTTGTTTGGCGTTTTTCAGTGCACGTTTGCGTTGGGCGGGCCTATTCAGGACTGGTTGCAGGAGTGCATCAATGCGCTGTATCTGCTGATAGTGGATACGTTGCCCGAGAGTTGGTTCACCAGCTTGCTGGGCGATGGTATAGTGCTTGGCGTGGGTACCCTGCTCACGGCGCTGCCAAACATTATCATCCTGTTCTTTTTCCTTTCTTTGATGGAGGACACGGGCTACATGGCGCGAATAGCGTATCTCATGGACGGTTTGATGCACGTGGTAGGTCTGCACGGCCGTTCCGCCATTCCTCTGCTCATGGGCTTCGACTGTAATGTGCCGGCTATCATCGCGGCCAAAGATATCATCGACAAGAAGGACCGTACCCTCACTATGCTGATGGTTCCGTTCATGTCCTGTTCGGCCCGACTACCGGTGTATATCCTGTTTATCTCGATTTTCTTCGAGGATCACAAAGGGTTGGTTCTCATGTCGTTATATCTGCTTGGCATCCTGCTCAGTTTCTGTTTTGCATTCCTGCTGCGTCAGACACCTTATTTTCGCAGACCTTCCGATGAGAAGGTAAACGAGTTGCCCGATTTCCGCTTGCCGCATTGGAAGAGTATCCTGCGACATATCTGGTTCCGCGTGTCGGATTTCCTGAAAAAGATCTCCACTGTGGTGCTTTGTGCGTCGGTAATCATCTGGGCCTTGGAGTTTTTCCCGGCACAGGACTTGCTGCATATCGAAACCTCTTGGCTGGCTTCTATCGGCCATTTCTTGGAGCCCATAATGGCGCCGCTGGGCTTCGACTGGAAGATGTCGGTCTGCCTGCTTACCGGTGTGCCTGCCAAGGAAGCTATTGCGGCCACGTTTGCCATCCTTTATGGAGGCGATGTTGCCTCGTCGGTCTTCTCTCCCCTCAGCGCTTATGCGTTTCTGGTGTTCACGCTGCTCTATTTTCCCTGCGTCGCCACGGTGGCCACGCTGCGCCGTGAGACCAATGCCTTCTGGGCTTCCGTCTCGGTTATCAACTCGTTGCTTATAGCTTGGCTTGGGGCGTTTGCGGTGTTTAGGATTGGCACACTGATTCTCGGTTAGTATGATTTGGCAAATCCTTACCATAACAGCCCTTGTACTGGCCGCGGCCGGACTTGTCTTTTCCATTCGTAATCAGCGAAAAAACAATCGTTGCGACGGATGCTCACTCAAGGAGACATGCCGTCGCAACAAATCCGATTGTACGTATAATTAGGTTGTTTGCTCTTAAGCTTTTACGCGCTCGCAATAGCTGCCGTCGCGGGTATCAACGCGGATGATTTCGCCTTCGTTGATGAAGAGCGGAACGCGTACCTCTGCGCCCGTTTCCAGCGTAGCAGGTTTCAGGGTGTTCGTAGCGGTATCGCCCTTCAGACCCGGCTCGGTGTACTGAACCATCAGTTCAACCTTGGTCGGAAGTTCGGCAAACAGAATAGTGTCGCTGGAAGCGTCGGAAACAACGTCCACGGTCATTCCTTCTTTCAGGAAAGCAACACCCTCGATGAGGTCGTGTGCGATAGGCACTTGCTCGAAGGTCTCGTTGTTCATGAAGATGTAGTCCTCGCCCTCCTGATAGAGGTACTGATACGGACGACGCTCAACGCGTACGTCTTCCAACTTCTCACCGATGTTGAAACGGCGCTCCAGTACGCGACCATCCACTACATCTTTAAATTTCACACGCATGATAGTATTGCCTTTACCGGGCTTTACGTGCAGGAACTCAATTACAAAATACAGGCGGCCATCCATGCGGATGCAAATGCCGTTTTTTACGTCTTGACTGTTAATCATATCTGTTTTGTTTTTCTAGTTTATCATGAAATCGACTGCAAAGGTACGACTTTTTCCGCGATTATGCAAATTTCAAGGCAAAAAAGTGCGTTTTTTTGCACTTTTCTTCAAAAAAATTTGTGTATTTCGCATAAAAACACTACCTTTGCACTAAAAATTGAAGAATAATTATGGATTTTCATTTTGACCTCTTTCAAATCTTGAGCGCGTTTATTGTGCTCTTTGCTGTTGTGGATCCGTTGGGATCAATTCCTATTATCCTCAACCTCGAACACAAAGGAATAAAAGTGAATGCAGCTAAGGTGACCCTTTGGTCGCTGGCACTGATGTTGATCTTCTTCTTCCTCGGCGACTGGGTGCTCCATTTCTTCGGTGTGGATATCCGTTCGTTCGCTGTGGCAGGCTCGATTATTTTGTTTCTCATGGCGTTGGAGATGCTCCTCGACATAGAGATCTTCAAGAACAACGGGCCCGAAGATGCCGGATCCATCGTGCCACTGGCCTTTCCGCTGTTTGCCGGACCGGCTGTGTTTACCACGCTGCTAACTATCCGTACCGAGTACAACACCCTCAGCCTGTTGTTGGCTATGTTGATGAACCTGGGCGTGGTGTATCTGGTGCTGCGTTCCACCGATTTTATCCGCCGCGCGTTGGGCGAGACCAGTATTTACATCATCCGTAAGTTCTTCAGTATCATCCTGATGGCTATCGCGGTGAAGATCTTCTCGGAGAATATCGATGCGCTTTTCATGTCGATGAAGCAATAAGGCAACCGCTAAAATTTGCCGTTTCGTACCGATGAAAGAAACCAATTTCCGTGCCTTGCGCAGGGAGGAAAAACGTAAAGCATACGAGCGCAAACGGGCCCGACTGCAGGCTGTCAGAGCAAAGGCTTTGGAGGAAAAGCAGAAAAAGGACCGTGAACGCAAACAGGACTCTGAAGAGCCCGGTTTTGCTATGCCCGACACCTTCGTGGGACGCTTCGAGTTTGTGAGACGCGGAGGCATCGTCTATACGGACAGCAAACTGCTCAAGGACAACATTATCATCCCTTCGGACTACATCCGGGACGCCAGAGAAGGCGACAAAGTGGTAGTCAAACTGTTCCACCATGGTTCCAAGCGCCATATGCCCGAAGGGGCTGTGCTGGACGTGCTCGGGCCGGATGGCGAGAACAACGCCGAGATGAACGGGATCCTTGCCGAATATGGCTTGCCGTACACCTATCCCGACGTAGAGGTTAATGCTTCCGAGCACATTTCCCACGACGAGATTCTTCGCCGCCGCGACATGCGCAACACCTTTACCTTCACCATCGACCCTGCAGATGCTAAGGACTACGACGATGCCATCTCCTTCGAGCAGGTTTCCGAGGGCAAATATGAGATAGGCGTCCATATTGCTGACGTAACGCACTACGTCCTACCCGAGACTGACGTGGACAACGAAGCCTACAACCGCGGCACCTCCGTGTACCTCGTGGACAGAACCATCCCAATGCTCCCCGAAGTGCTCTCCAACAACATCTGCTCGCTCCGACCCGACGAGGACAAACTGACGTTTTCCTGCATCTTCCTCATTGACACCCAGGCACATGTGCTCAAGTACAAAATCTGCCCTACTGTCATCCGTTCCAACTATCGTTTGTCTTATGATCAAGCGCAAGAAATACTCGATGGAATCGGCGATTTTGAACATCTGGACGAAGAGAACGATCCATTGCGTAAATCGCTGGGTATTCTGAACGCTTTGGCACGCATTCTGCGCAAAAACAGACTCGACAAAGGTGCCGTTTCTTTCGAGCGCGATGAGGTCAAATTCGACCTCGATGAGCACGGCAAACCTCTTGCCATTCACCTCAAACCCTCCAAGGAGGCCAACTTCCTCATCGAAGAGTTCATGCTCCTGGCCAACAGAACGGTGGCTACACATGTGGCAAAAGAACTGAAGAAACCTTTCGTCTTCCGCGTGCACGACGTGCCTAATGCTGAGAAGATGGAACGCATAGAGAATCTTGCCAGGAACCTCAACTTCCCCAGGGCTGCTTCACTCGCCAAGATGCTCAACAAAGCCCAGGATAGACCCGAGAAAGAACTGCTGGAGCAACTGGCCATCCGCGCCATGGCTAAGGCCGTCTATTCCACCAACAACATCGGCCACTACGGACTCGCGTTCCCTTGTTATACCCATTTCACCTCGCCTATACGCCGCTACCCCGACGTAATGGTGCATCGGCTCCTCAAGTACTATCTCAACAAAGACGGCGTCGCTCCTGATGTGGATCGACTGGAAGTGTCGTGCAAGCATTGTTCCAACCGCGAGCAACTCGCAGCTTCGGCCGAACGGGCCAGCGTGCGCTACAAACAGGTAGAGTTCATGCAGGACTACGAGGGTAAACAGTTCTCTGCCATCATCTCCGGTGTGACAGAGTGGGGACTCTATGTGGAAGTGGTTGAAAACCAGTGCGAAGGACTTATACCTGTCCGCAACCTCAAACCCGAGGATTACTACATGTTTGAGGAGGAAAATTTCTGCATGCGTGGTCGCGTGCATGACCGTGTCTTCCGACTCGGAGACCGACTGCAAGTACGTTTGGACCGTGCTGACCTCTCCCGCAAACAGCTGGATTTCAGTTTAATCTAACACCATGCGTAGCCATGCAACTACACGAACTCTGCGACTCCATCCGCGCTACCATACAAACCGACTTCGACGCCACCTACCGCGTCACAGCCGAGATTAGCTCCCTCTCCGCCAAATCAGGAGGGCATTGTTTCATGGAACTCATTGAGAAACGCGACGACAAAACGTCTTCGTCCAAACTGCGCTCCTCGGCGGATATTATCGCCAAAGTTCGTGCTACCTGTTGGGCCAATGTCTGGTCTATGCTTTCCGCTTATTTCCTCGACGCCACGGGTATGCAACTGCAGCCCGGTATGCAGGTCGAACTGGATGTAAACGTCGATTTTCACCCAGTGTACGGCCTTTCTCTGGTGGTTGTGGGTGTCAATCCCGAGTTCACCTTGGGTGGCCTCATGCGCCAGCGTCGAGAGACCATTGCGAGGCTCGAGAAAGAGGGAATGATGGAACTGCAACCTGCCCTCTCTTTGCCCACACTGGTACGCCGGGTAGCCGTTATCAGTGCAGCTGATGCTGCGGGATACCAGGATTTTACCGACCAACTCCGTCAGAGTGGTTACGCCTTCTTCACGCAACTCTTCCCTGCCACTATGCAAGGCGAAGCCGCGCCATTCACCATCATGGCGGCACTCGACAAAATCTACGCCTCCGACACCCCCTTCGACCTCGTAGTCATCATCCGTGGCGGCGGCGCCAATACCGACCTCACCTGTTTCGACGACTACGAACTCTGTTCTTTCTGCGCCCAGTTCCCCTTGCCTATCCTCTCCGGCATTGGGCACACACGCGATGTCAGCATCCTCGATATGGTCTGTTTCCAAGCTGTCAAAACACCTACTGCCGCTGCCGAATGGCTCATAGCGCGTTATCAAGTCCAGGAAGACAAGCTCTCCCAACTCGCCAACCTCCTCCAGCTCCAGATAACCCGAGCCCTCAGCGACGAACGCCATCACCTTGACCTCCTCGCCAAGACCATCGAACTCCATTCACCCGAGGCCATCTACCGTATGGGCTATTCGCTCACGCTCCACAACGGACAACCTGTCCACAGCGTCAGCCAACTCACTCCCGGCGACCAGGTCGATCTTGTCTTTTTGGATGGTTCTGCCAAAGCCCAAATTACACCTGCATAAGTGTTTGTTTTTCACTTAATCCACAATCTTCTCATTATCAGTCAATTCGGGGACACGCCCAAAAACCCGCTGAATAAGAAAAAAATTTGCACAATTCAAAAAAAAGTAGTAACTTTGCAGCCGATTTCAAAATAATTGCCGATGGAACCAAACAACTGTCACGCACCGATCTTCGCCATCAGCCGTCACCGAATCAA
>ONXE01000089.1 GCA_900321775.1 uncultured Bacteroidales bacterium | reverse complement strand
GGTTAATGGTTAAAGTTTAAAGTTTGTAAATTATAATTGTTATGAGAAATATTTGTTTTTGCTTTCAAATGCATGCGCCTTATCGGCTGAAACGTTATCGTTTTTTCGACATCGGTCAGGATCACTACTATTTCGATGACCTGCAGACCGAAGACCAGATTGTATGGTTGGCGCAAAACTCGTACCTGCCCCTCGTGGGCACGCTCAACGAGATGGTCAAGATGTCTCGCGGCAAGTTCCGTTGCGGCATAGCTGTCAGCGGTGTTCTTCTGGAGTTGCTCCAGCAGTTTGCACCCGAAGTGATTGATGCCATGAAGGAATTGGCGGACAGCAAGGCCGTTGAGTTCGTAGCCACTCCGTATGCCTACTCTCTGGCCTCGGAATACAGTGAGACCGAGTTCGAGCATCAACTTAAACGCGAAGAGGCTATCATCGAGGAACTGTTCGGACAGAAACCTACCACGTTCTGGAACGCTGAGTTGCTTTACCACGACGAACTGGCCGGACGTATCATGAAGATGGGTTACAAAGCCGTCATGACCGAGGGCGCCAAGCATCTGCTGTCGTGGAAATCGCCTAACTACGTCTATCAGTCTGTAGCCGGCAAGAGTCTGAAAGTGCTGCTGCGCAACGCCGCTCTCTCCGACGAACTGTCGTTCCACTTCTCCGACCCGCAATGGCCTAACTTCCCCATTGACGCCGAGAAATATGCGGCACAGATAGCTTCTATCGAGGGCGACGAACCGGTGGTTAACCTATGGATGGGCGCCGACACGTTCGGTATTCGCCAGAACGCCGGATCGGGTATCTTCGAGTTTCTCAAGGCCCTGCCGTTCTATATGATTGAACGCGAGATTGGTTTCCTCACTCCGGGCGAGGCGGCCAAGAAGATTGCCGCCAGCGACATCCTCTCTTCACCTTTCCCCACTACTTGGTGCGGCGAAAGCAAAGACCTGAGTGCTTTCAACGGAAACGACCTGCAGCAAGAGGCACTGAACAAACTCTACGCTGTGGCCGAGCGTGTGCGTATGTGTAAAGACATCGCCCTGCGCCGCGACTGGTATGTGCTGCAGTCGGACGATCATTTCCTCTTCATGAACCACATCGATGCCGGGCATACTCATTACGAATCGGCTTACGCCGCGTTCATCAACTACATGAACGTGCTGTCCGATTTCCTCCTCCGCGTAGAGGAACAGTACCCGACCACCATCGAGAACGAGGAGTTGAACGCCCTCTTGAAGACCATCAACAATCAGGAAAAGGAGATTGCCAAACTGGAGGCTGAGCTGAAAGCCGCCAAGAAAGGCGCCAAGGCCGAGCCGAAAGCTGCGCCCAAAAAGGCAGAGTCCAAAAAGGCAGAGCCGAAGAAGGCCGCAGCAAAGAAAGCAGCTTCGAAGAAAGCCAAGTGACGCGTACACGCGCGTAGAGTAAATAGGAAGAGAGCCTCCTTCGGGAGACTCTCACCTATAGTTAACATCCGACAGATATGAACCGACTACAGCAGTTCTTCAAAGAGATGAACAACCGCAGGGTGAAGACCAACCTGATCTTCATCGTTGTGGCTGCTGTGGTTCTGGTGCTTATCTCGGGTTTCCAGTACTATTACTCCCGCCACCTGTTGGGAATAGAGCTTGAAGAAGATACCGAGCGCGAACTGGCGCAAAAAGAAGCCTTCCTCTATAGCTACAGGAGCATGTGCGAGAACTCGCTCGTCAATCATATCTGGGACTTGGAGCACTATTTGGCCATGCCCGACTCGATGTACGATGTGGCAGAATGGATTCTGAGACTCAACCCGCAATTGGCGTGCGCCGGTATAGCTTTCACTCCGTATTTCTACCCCGAAAAAGGGCGTCTGTTCGAGCCATATGCGCTACGCAAGGACGATGAGATTGTCTTCAAGCAACTGGGCGGAAAAGAACACGACTACACGCAAGGCCAGATTTACCAATGGGTCATGGAAAACGACCGGGACTACTGGAGTGAACCGTACTTCGACTCCCTCGTTAAGCCACGCGACCTCATCACCTACTGTTTTCCGATTCATGGCAACAAATCGCAGATTATCGCCATTTTGGGCCTCGACATTGAGACAAGTTTTTTGGGCGACACCCTCAATTCAGGCAACCGCTACCCCAGTTCGTATGTGCTGCTGCTCGACGAAGACAGCGACCTGATAGTAGGACCGAAAGAGGAAATACTGCCCAAAGTATGCGTGGAAAACGTTGCCAAAGTGATCTGCGACGATAAGATACCGGCCAAGACAACTATCAACAACAAATGCTATTTCAAGCAGTTCCGCGACCCCGACGATGGATACAAGGGGCACGTGTTCTACTGCCAGATGACCGGTTCGAAGAAATGGACGATAGCAATGGTATGCTACGACGACGAAGTGTTCGGGCCACTCCTCCACATGCGACGAATCGTTTCTCTGCTGATGCTGTTGGCGATGGTGGTTCTGACCTTCATCATCCTGCGTTTCGTACGCAACGACATCCGCCTGGAGAAAGCACATGCCGAACAGGAGCGGATTAGCACCGAGCTACACGTGGCCAACGAGATTCAGCAATCGATGCTACCGCACCAACAACTGTATCTGGAGGACGCGGACATCTACGGCCTGCTTGTCCCGGCAAGGGAAGTGGGCGGCGACCTGTACGACTATTTCGCCCGCGACGAGAAACTGTTCTTCTGCATCGGCGATGTCAGCGGCAAAGGCGCTCCGTCGGCTATGCTGATGGCAGTGACACATTCGCTTTTCCGAGCCTTCTCGGCACACGAGAACAATCCCGCCCGTATCATGTACGCGCTCAATGAGGCCTCCTGCCAGAACAACGAGAAAAACATGTTCGTCACGCTGTTCATCGGCGTACTGGACCTACCCACAGGACGTCTGCGCTACTGCAACGCAGGACACGACAAACCGTTTGTTTTCGAGAATGACAAGCCACAAGTCGTTAGCCTCGAGTGCGACGCCAACCTGCCAATAGGAGCATTGGAAAACACCCTGTTCACAGCACAAGAGACGGTTCTGACTGCCGGCAGCACCATCTTCCTCTACACAGACGGTCTCTCCGAGGCCATGAACAGCAAGCACCTGCAGTTTGGGCTCAAACGCGTGGAAGAGACAATGAAAACCTGCGCAAGGAAGAACCTGCATCCCAAAGAGGTCGTGGACGAGGTTCGCAGCCAAGTGCGTGCTTTCGTCGCAGGCGAAGAACAGAATGACGACCTCACCATGCTCGTCATCCACTACACGCCTACCCGCTTCGACAGTACTGTCTCCGAGACGCTCGTCATCAAAAACGACTTCCACGAACTGACACGCTTCAGCTCCTTCATCAAGACGGTTGCCGAGCAGATGAAGATAGAGCCCTCTTTGGCCGGACAACTGCGGCTGGCCGTCGAGGAGGCTGTCGTCAACGTCATCGACTACGCCTATCCCACCACTACCGAAGGAGAGATCACCATCTCCATGCAGTCCGACGGGAAAATACTCCGCTTCATCATCAGCGATTCGGGCGTGCCCTTCGACCCCACCGCCAAAGAGAAAGCCGACACTACCCTGGCGGCCGAAGACAGGCAAATAGGCGGACTGGGCATACTTCTCTACCGCGAACTGATGGACAGCATCAACTACGAACGTACTAACGGAAAAAACATATTGACATTAACAAAAAAACTATAGATTATGACAACAACAATCGAAGAACTCAAAGACAAATTCGTTGCTACTTTGGAAGGCGACATGGATACCGCAGCCGCTTTGGAAACGGAAGAGAAACTGAGCGCACTGCACAATACTGGAGGCAAAGATGTGATCATCGACTGCACCAAACTGGCCTATATCGCTTCGTCCGGACTGCGTATCCTGCTGGGTATTCTCAAATCCGCCAAAGCCAACGGTAGCCGTGTGGTTCTGCGCAACGTAAACGACGACATCAAAGACGTGTTCCGTCTGACCGGATTCATCAACATCTTTGACTTTGAATAACTAAAAAACTCAATAATATGAAGAAGTGTTTCCTCATAGCATCCATCCTGTGCATGTCGCTCTCGCTACATGCTAAAGGTGGCATCGAAACAGTTATCGGCGATTCTACCAAGAAGCACGTCTTCACGTTGAGCGCTGAGCTGCGGACCCGCGGTGAGTACCTGAATGGCGCCCTCGCGGATACCAATCAAACCATGGCCGCGTATATCATGGCACGTACACGTCTGTCCCTCAACTACAAACAACCGTATCTGGAGGTACAGATCACACCGCAGCACGCCGACATGTGGGGCGGTGATGAAGTGAACGTGTTCAGTCTTCGCGAGGCCTGGGCGCAAACCGACTACAAAGGACTCTTCGCCAAACTGGGACGACAGGCCCTCTGTTACGATGACGAACGTATCATCGGTCTTGACGATTGGTCGTTGACGGGTGCGTACCACGACTGTCTGAAGATAGGTTACGAAGGGCACGGGCACAAAGTGCATGCCTTGGGAGCCTATAACCAGACTTATAAAAACGCCCTCGGTGGCACCATCTACAAAGGTGGCGTGCAGGACTACAAGAACATGCAGGCAGTTTGGTATCATTACGACTTCAAACGCTGGTTCAGCGCCTCCCTGCTGTTCACCAACACGGGTATGCAGAGCGCGGATACTATCAGAGACTCGACCTTCTACCAACAACTCCTCGGAACATACGTCAAGTTCCACTACCCCGGCAAGCAGGACTGGTGGATCGACCTCGACGCTTCGTTCTACTACCAGATGGGACGTTCCGAGCGCGGTCTGCCTATCAACGCCTGGATGTTTGCTACGGAAGGCAAAGCACAAATCAACCGATTCGTTCAAGCCAGAGCCGGCTATTTCATCCTCAGCGGCGACGAGAACTACACCGTTCCGCCCCCGGGAGGCTTAGGCCTGCAGAACCTGACACACGACCATTCGTTCAACCTGCTCTACGCCTCGCATCACCAGTTCTACGGAGCAATGGATTTCTTCTATCTGGAGACGTTCTACGGCGGCTACTCGCCCGGCTTGCAGGATGCACACGTCGGAGGCACGTTCCTCTGGAAAGACCAGTGCAACATCAACCTCACCTACCACGCACTCGCCACTTCGGTGGACGTTATCTCTGCGCCCAGCCGTTTCCTCGGACACGAACTGGAGTTTACGGCCGAATATCGTCCATTCAAATGGCTGAGTATCAGCGCCGGATACACGTACATGCATGGCACCAAAACCATGGAGATAGTCAAACGAACGCCTAACCGCAACACGCTGCACTGGGCGTACGTGCAACTGGTATTCAACCCCAATTTCCTTACCGCAAGATTCTAAAATAAAATGGCAAAGAAACAACAGAAAAGCTCCTATGCGGGCCTTTGGATTATCCTCGTGGCGGCAGTTGTCCTCGAGGCAACCGCGTGCGTGCAGTATTTCTACAGCCGCGCCGCCATTCGTCAGGAAGCCGAATATCGCGCCAAGACCGAACTGCGCAGAGCCGAACTCGAGATCGAGAAACATACCATCGAAATGGAGACTGCAGGCAAAGCCTTGGCTATGCTGGCGGAGAAATATGTGGACAGCCCCGATTCTATCTTCGCCGCCACACGTTCGGTGGTCAAAGCCATTCCGCACACCACCAGTATAGCTATCTCCTTCGTGCCGGACTACTTCCCGCAGTATGGACGCTATTTCGAGGCGTGCAGCAGTCGCATCAGTGAGGATAGTATCTACACCCGCCAGATTGGCAGCGCTGCGCACGATTACACCCTGCTCGAATGGTACAAGAACGGCCTGAAAGACGAGGGTGGCATGTGGTCGGAGCCTTATCTGGACGATTCCGGCTCGCAGAAATGGGTCGTCAGTTACTCGCAGCCTGTGCACAACAGAAAAGGCGATGTGGTGGGAGTCATCTGCGTGGATCTCTCCCTCGACTATTTGCAGCAACTGTCTGAATATCTGCAACTTTACAAGGGCAGCTACTACTCCATCAGTTCCTCCAAAGGCATGGATATAGTGGCACGACCGGACACCGTCCCCGGACGCAAATACACCATCTTTGACGAAGAAATCGACGCCACAGGCTGGCAGATCTCTATCATCATCCCTGACGAGGTCATCTACGCCGACTTACGCCGCATGGGTATGATAATCAGCCTGATGATGTTTCTTGGATTGGCGCTGCTGGTCTTCATCATCTGGCGCGCGAGTGTCAACATCCTTCGCCTGATGGACTCCACGGCCAAGAACCAAAGTCTGGAGAACGAACTCTACATCGCCCGCGCTATACAAATGGCCATGCTGCCCAAAGTGGCACCGCCGTTCACCGACCGACGCGACCTGAACATCTATGGCCTGCTGAACCCCGCCAAAGAGGTTGGGGGCGACTTGTACGACTTCTACATCCGCCACAACAAACTCTTCTTCTGCATCGGTGACGTCAGCGGCAAAGGCGTACCGGCCGCACTGGTTATGTCCATGACGCGTTCGCTCTTCCGAAACGTCACAGCCCATCAGGAGAACGCCGCAGCTATCGTCAACGAGATCAACACCGCCCTGGCTGAGCAGAACACGCAAACGATGTTCCTCACCCTCTTCCTCGGCGTGCTCGACCTCGACACCGGCATCCTCAACTACTGCAACGCGGGACACAACGCGCCCGTCTATCTCCCCTACGGACATACCAACGCCGCCATGGAGTTCCTGCCCGTGATCCCGAACATTCCCATCGGTATTGAGCCTACATTCGAGTTCCGCGACCAGACCACGTGGATGACGCAGGACGACCTGCTTTTCCTCTACACCGACGGACTGACCGAAGCAGAAAACTCCGCACTCCAACTCTTTGGCGAACAACGCATGCTCGCCACGCTGGCCGAACAAACCAACAGCCGTCCGCGCGGAATGGTTGAGGCCATGCAGGCAAGCGTCGAAGCCTTCGTGGGCAATGCGCAACAAAGCGACGACCTCACCATGCTCGCCATACGTTTCCAGAGACCCGCTATCTTCATGCGAAACGACATCCAGCAGATTCCTACCCTCTCCGAATGGATTGAAACACTCGACATACCCGCCGAACTGAATATGCCCGTCAACCTCGCACTCGAGGAAATCGTCAGCAACGTCATGCTCTACGCCTACCCGGGCCGGAGCGGACGAGTGATAGTCGAGTTTGCCAAGATACCGACACCCGAGACACTCATCTTCACGGTCTCAGACAACGGTATTCCTTTCGACCCGACCACCAAGGAAAACGCTGACACCACACTGTCTGCGGAAGACCGCGAAATAGGCGGACTGGGCATTCACCTCGTGCGACAACTAATGGACGAAATCCACTATCGACGCGAGGAAGACACCAATGTATTGACTTTAATTAAACATCTATGACAACTACTATTGAAAACAATGGCAATCAATTGATTGCGAAGTTCTCGGGCAGACTGGACACCGCGGCTGCCGTGCAAACTGCCGAGGACGTAAAACCACTGCTCGAAGCTAAAGATAGCGAGATTATCCTCGACTGCACCGACTTGGCCTACATCTCTTCGTCGGGCCTGCGTATCTTTCTTAGCATCCGCAAGGAAGCCGCGCCGCACGGCAGTAAAGTGATCGTCCGAAACATCAACGCCGACATCCGTCAGGTCTTCATGATGACAGGCTTCCTCAGCCTCTTCGAAATTCAGTAAATCATGGACCTGCATACGCAAATACTCCTCGAACAGTACGACGAATTGTTGCCGGTACTGGAGCAACTATGCGGTGTTATCAAGAAGCAACTGGAGATGATTTTGCAGGCCAACGACATCGAGGTCACTACCGTCAAGGCGCGCGTCAAGAAACGTGACAGCCTCGAGGG
>ONXE01000095.1 GCA_900321775.1 uncultured Bacteroidales bacterium | reverse complement strand
GGACGATAAGGAAAGTGTGCGCAAACTGATGTTGCAGCAATTGGGTGTCATCAAAACGATTGCCGGAACACCCACCGAAGCCAACCAACAACTGCTTGCACGTCTTATGGCGTTGAACGAGGAAACCGCCAATGCCCTCATCGACTGGCCAAGCATTTACAAAACCATTGATCTGGTATATGACGGCTTCTATACACGTCTCGTGCAGAAATATGGAGCCACCGACCAATCCAACGATCCGGCACACCCGGTTTTGAACGAGAAGGAGCTGCAACTTTGTTGTTTGCTCAAAGCTGATTTCTCCACCAAGGAGATCAATATGCTCACTCGTCAAAGTCTCCAAACCATCTACCAGCGCAAGACCCAAGTCCGTCAAAAACTCAATCTCGCCGAAGCCGAAGACATCACAACTGCGATAATCTAATTAGAACAACGTTCACACCGGGCGATTTTGGTTATTCTATCATCTTGATTACTTTCGCGGGAACACCACCGACGATGGCATTGGCAGGCACATCTTTGGTCACCACGGCTCCTGCGGCAACGATGGCATTGTCACCGATGGTGACGCCCTGCAGGATGGTCACATTTGCGCCAAGCCACACTTTTTTTCCGATATGAATGGGTTTGGCTGTCATGCCTGCCCTTTGCGCCGGGTCGGGGATGTGATTGAGCGTGCAGAGCGTGGCGTTATGACCGATGAGCGCATCGTCATCAATGAAGATACCGCCTTGGTCTTGGAACTTACAGCCCATGTTGATGAACACCCGTTCGCCGACATGCGTGTTCTTGCCGCAATCGGTATAGAACGGCGGAAACATGCCGAAACTATCCGGCACATCTATCGCCCATAGTTCAGATAGTAGTTTACGCAGTTCTTCCGGCGTGTGGTACGAGCCGTTGATCTCGGCGGTGATACGCAGGGCTTCTTGAGAATACTTATGGAACTCCATGTGCAAGTCCGAGCCGCCGATAATCGGTTCGTCCGTTGCCATCCGTTCACGAAATTGTTCTATGGTCATGGTTGTTTTTGTTCAATTGTCTTGATTATTTTGGCGGGATTGCCGGCGACGACTACATCATCGGGGATGTCATGCGTCACAACCGAACCGGCTCCTACGATGACGCGGTTGCCGATGGTCACACCCGGACAGACGATTACTCCGCCGCCGAGCCAGCAGTCATCGCCGATACGGATCGGCTTGCCGGTCTCTATCGTCTGACGGCGCTCTAGATAGTCATGCGGATGGTCCGGCGTCAGCAGTTGGCAGTTAGGCCCGATGAGGGTGTGGGCACCGATGGTGATGCCGCCGCCGTCCAGGAACACACCATTGAAATTGACCAACGAACCCTCGCCGATGGAGATACGGTTGCCGTGGTCGCAATGGAAAGGTGGGCAGATGATCACTGACGGGTGCGCATCCGGGATGAGGGCATTGATACAACGGTGCAACTCGTCCATGTCCCATGCACCGCATTGATTGAGATCGCGCATGGCGTAATACGCCCGCAGGATATTCGCCTGAACTTCCTTGTCCGTGTAGTCATACGGCAGGTTATGAAGCATTTTCTCGTATTCGGTCATTTCTTCTTTGTATATTTGGCTTTGACGATCTCGTAGGAGTTGCGGGTGAGGTCGCGGAGCAAGTCCTCTTCGGCGGCGTTGGCATCCACGCCTATCCAGTATTTGGACGGCAGATTGAACGGCTTGCCGATACAGTCATAGCGCGCCTTGAGTTCGTCTATCCGCTCCGGCTGGCATTTGAGCGTCACAATGCCGTAATGGTCAATGTCCAGAAACGCGAACATGTGTCCGCAGACATAGAACACTAACACATCCGCCGCATACCTAAATGCCGTAAACGGCAGTTTCTCCTCTACATCGCTGCCCAGCGAGAGGCAGTATTCCCTGTAATCCTCAATGTTCATAATCTTATTTCGTTAATGCGTTCAACGTCACTACAGAAAACTCGCTCATGCCTTCTATCGCGTCGCTCACGTTGAGCAGCAGTTTGGGGTTACTCACATCCCAATGGAAAGTGCCGGAGTCGCTGTACCGCGCCGTCTCCGATTGCAGCACATAGACATAGCCGAAAGTCCTGTTGTCCTTAACGAGACGGTCGATACAGAGGACACGTTTATCCCGTTTGTTGATGACGATGTTCCGCCAGATGACGTTGGTCGGCTGTGTGTAGTGGGTCGGGGCAAACGTAGTCTGGTAGATCATGCAGGCTCCTTCGCTGTCCACCTCGTAGTCCGGCAGAAGACCGATATAGGCATCGCTGCGGAAGGAATAGGTGTTGTCGTGGTTGCTAACCGCCTTCAGTTCGCTTACCTTGAACGGGATGTCTTTCTGCACGTCTTTTGCGAACTCCTCACTTGTGGTTGTCCTTTGTACTGCACAGGAGCAGAGGGCAAAGGCCATAGATATAAAAAACAATACTCTATTCATCATTTATTCCATTTAGCGTTCATCTGTTTTGCATATTCTTCCAACGGAGGCATACCTGCTGCGCTACGCCAGATATTCACACTATCAGTATTGAGCAAAGTGTAGATCACTCGCTCTCCTGTTGAATCTTCTACAATCTGCGATCCGTACCGCTGCGGCTTGCCTTCAAACAGGGCGATACGATCTTCCAGCAAAACTATATCCTCCATGCTCAGTTCGCCTTGTTCTGCCGCTTTGCACAAGAATGGATAGAACTCTTTTTGCGTATCGAGATCGCTATGCTGGACTACAAGCCATATAACAGAGTTCGCCGAGCCTACTATTGTTTTAGACGGAAAACCGTACGTGTCAAAGATGTCCCGGATTTCTTGCAGATTGACCTCGTCTGCTTGTTGCATAGCGTGGATGAGTGAATCACGTAGGACTGGATTATCCGGCTTCGTCTGACAAGCAAACAAGAACGCGTGTCTCGGTTCTTGGTCGCGCAAGAAGATGGTTCGCAGGCGTGCAATCAATTCATGATTATAATCTTTCTCTATGCGCTGTTGCCTTTGTTCCACTGTGTCCTTCAGCACTTGCCATTCGGGGTATTGATGTAATGGCAAAAAGTCCGGATTCTCCGCGAAGTTAGAAGTGTACCACTCTTTGTCGTTGTTAATCAATTGGTTGAGGCGCATGAATGCCGTTTGCTCATCACCTGCCATAGCTGCGATTGCGGCTGCATTGGAATAATGGTAACTCTGCGGCTCGGCATCGGAGGCGTGAAAAGCCTGTTTGTAATAGTTGTTGGCCTGCTCGTAGTTTTGTGCCATATAGCACGAATCAGCCTTATTAACGGCTGTTTGGAAAGGAATGGAAGGCTTGCACGCGCAGAGGGCAAGGGCTAATATGTAAAATATGGTTCTTTTCATTTTGTTGTTACTATCTTGTTCTGCCGAATACCATTCGGCGTAATGGAAGGAAGGGCATTGCTATTCTTCTTTGCTGAAAATATAACCACTGTATTGGACCTCGACTTTGTGATCTTTGTATGCTGTGATGGTGATGTCTTCAGGAGTGAATGCCACTTTGCCATCTAACGAAGGAATAAGTAGCGGCTTTTTTAGCTGCATTGCTTGGCGGATAGCCGCTGTATCGAACAACAGGACAGCATCTTGATAGCCAACATGCAGAAAACTGTCGTAAATACTATCCTCTGTAACTTTTTCTAGGCTATCGTCGGTCATATTATTAACCCACTCGAATGTAGCAAATCCTTGCGGACTGATATAATGCCGGCTTCTGTTATAATACTCAATTTTCCAACTCTTTTCGTGTGCAGCCAATTCTCCCGATGTGGAATCATTTGCAACCCAACGGTTAGCGTATTCTTTCCCGTAGTTGGTTCGCATGTATGCTATGTCTTCTTGCAGTTTCTGTGTTTCTTCAGCCGTTAAAGCTTTGTTATCAAACATCTTGTCTATCTTTGCCGTCAGTATAGGCCGGCAGATGCGATAGTAATTGAGCGGCTGGCCGGAGGACAAGACAAACAGAGCCGCGAAAGAGAGCGCAATCCGCCGGAAACGCTTTTGCGGCACAACGAGCATAACGATACATATCGCATAGAACCAAATCAACAACGTCAGCAGATACAACCGGGGAGCCGTAATACCGTAGTCCATAAAACGGCGAACGACACCCACCGTCATCAGTACCAACAGCGGTAGAATAACTATCGGCAGCCAGAACGTAAGCACATTGCTTTGCCATGACTGTTTGTTCAGCACCTGCGGATAAAGGAGTACATAGCAAAAGATATAAGTTATCATGACAGCAGAGACCAGCCATGAGAGCATACCTTTAGGTAATTCCCAATGAATCAGTATATTGATGCCATAGACATAGAGCACCACAATATAACAACCCAATAGCGGTAATAACAGCCACGACACAACTTTCGTCAGGAAAGAAGGCATTTCGGCAGAGGCATTATGTTTGCGCTCGCCTCGCGGTATCAGAGCAAGGAACAACATTCCAAAGAGTAACACCGAGCACACGAGCATAATAACAGTCGCCGCTTTCTCGTTTAGTTCAAACTCAAAAAGCGCCGTCGTGCCAAAGAGCAATCCCTCTAATCCTCCGTTCATTACTCCGCTCACCACGCCGCTGATAAGTAACGCCACACACAGCGACAGAATGAAATGCCATGTTTTGAGGTCATCTTTCTCTTTGAGAAATGAGCCGAACAAGACGAGAATGACGATGGCAACTATCCATGCTATATTGCCGATATAGAATGCCGGAAGTCCGCGATCAGGAATAATGTCTGTCAAAAAGAGGAGAACGCAATATACACCACATAGTACCAAAGAGACACCTTCTGCCACCCATCTTCTGCGCTTGTTGCTCTGCTCTTCGCCCCACAGCGATGTAGCAAGGCTGATCAATGTACCCGCACATAAGAAACAGAGGACACAAAGGACAACACGACCGGGTTCGTTTTCTGTTAGTAACAGATACGAGAGCATGGCGGTTAAGGTCACCAGAAACAAAACCGCTACAGGGAAGCGCATCACCACGCGCATGATTGATTCGCCTATGTTTCTCGGCGACAATCGCTGTTTTAGATTTTGGATATTCATATTTTATTATGCTTTGATTCGTTGGACTATCTCTTTCGGATGATCGACAAGGAGCTGACCATGGTTCATGCCTTCGAAAATCTCGACATGTGCCTGAGGATAAAGCGAAAGCAGATGTTTCGCTTGCGGTTTGGCGACAAACGCTTCTTTCGTGCCATACCAGAAATGGATGTCATTGCCGGAGATAGATTCCAACTTATTGGTATAAACGGACTTGTAGCCATCTAAGACGGCCTGTCTGCCACCCCACGGCCATGTTTTCTTGCATTCGTCCAGCAGCACGTCGAAATAGTGGTTGCGGAAGACGGCTTTCCAAAATCCCGTCCAGTGGTAGCAAGTCCAGACATTGATTGCCTGGTAGTGCCGCAAAGGATTGACGAGCCATTTGGGCAAGGGCAGCAAAGGAGCCGCGTCAAGGATAGCATGGTCGATGGTCAGCTCGTTGCGTTCTAAGATACGCGAAAGGATTTTGCCGCCAAGCGACAGCCCATAGGCACAATCCAAATGTCTGTCGTAATGTGCTTGCACATAGGCAATGATTTGCGAAGCTTGGTCGTCAACAGAGGTGAAGCATGTGTGCTTGCCAAGCGTAAAACCGTCCACCTCCACGGCTATGATACGAAACCGCTCTTCCACCAAACGAATGAGCGGAAGGAATATCTCGTACGACACTCCCAATCCGGGAATGAGCAATAACGTCGGGGCTTTTTCGCTGCCGAAAATTTGGAAGTTCATTTTTTACATGTCCATGGCAGAAACCGGCCGGTACGGCGGCAATAAGCTTCATATTCCTCGCCGAAATCACGGCGCAGCCGTTTCTCTTCGCTCAGTACTTGTACTATCATGATAGCCACGAAGATAACCCAAACAAGCAAAGCTTGCCACGTCCAGAGCCACACGATATAACCGAGCAGATAGATGAACGTCCCCGTCAACATAGGATTGCGGTTGAGCCGATACGGTCCATCCACCATTAGATGTTGGGTGCGCGGACCTATCTCATGATCAAAAGCGTCCATCGGATTGCCTTTGCCGCGACGTTTCATATACACGATCGTCCATATACTGAGAGCCAAACCGCCGATAATCAGCACACCTGTTATCGATGCGCGACACACGCCGATATGCTCCAATGCCGGCATACCTGATGCCAACCACATGATCGTCGGCAACAACACCACGAACATCACTCCGCCGAGCACATAGCCGGCTATTGCACGAAACTTACTCATATGCTATCAGTTCTATTAATCGGGTAAATAAACGCCATTGGCTTTGAGCGGTTCCAGATGGATGGTTATCATCGTCGCTGCGCCGAAACGTTCACGCAGTTTTTGCTCCAGAAGGACACTATGCCTGTGCGCCTCGTATAGCGACACGTTTCCATGCATGCGCAAGTGCATCTCAATCGAGTACACATTGCCCACACGGCGCGTACGGAGATGGTGCATCTCGCTCATCTCGCTGTCCTGTGCTACGATCTCGCGGATCTGTTGCTCCACTTCTTCCGGCAAACGTTTCTCCATCAAATCCTGTACGGCTTCATGCAGCAGTTTGCCGGCTGTGACGATGATGAAGATACTTACCAGCACAGCGGCTATCGGATCCAGAATAGCCCATTGACCGCCAAACAACAACGCTCCGCCTATTCCGACCGCCGTAGCTACCGACGACAACGCGTCTGTGCGATGGTGCCAGGCATTGGCTTCCAGAGCCGGTGAGTTGACACGACGGCTGACATGGACCGTAAGCCAATAGATGATTTCTTTCGCTGCTATGCTGATGAGCGCCGCCCATAAGGCTATCCGACCAGGCATCACCAGTTCCGCGCCGTGCTGCGCACTCACTATCTTCTGCACACCCTCCGCCGCCAAGACACCACCTGCCACCAAGAGCGCAATAGCCACGATAGTAGTGGCCAGTGTCTCATATTTACCGTGACCATAGGGGTGCTCACTGTCCGCCGGACGACTGCTGATCTTCACAAAAAGAAGCACCACAAAATCCGTCAGCAGGTCGCTCAACGAATGTACGGCATCCGCTATCATCGCAGCCGAGCAACCTATGATTCCCGCCACGAACTTCAAGGCAGTTAATGCCACATTAACCACGCTACCCCATAGGGTGATTCGTATAATCTCTTTCTCTCGCGTCATCTGTTTTATTTCTTCTTATTATATTTCGCTTTGACAATCTCGTACGA
>ONXE01000134.1 GCA_900321775.1 uncultured Bacteroidales bacterium | reverse complement strand
CAGGTCCCGATGAAAGTACGTGAGGACTCACGCGTGTGTATTATACGTAGTATAATACTAAAGGGAGAGAATTAGGGGAAAAAGATACCAACTAAAAAAAAGTGTGCACTTTTCTTGCATTTTATTTGCATATGTCAAAACTTTTTTGTAATTTTGCAGTCGATTTTAGAAATTGCAGTATTGTGTATATATATATACTAATAGTTTATCTGTCGGCTCTCTTTAACAGGAAAGCGAAGTTATTGGTTCGCGGCACACGCGCGGCCTTGGCTGAGTTACGAGGAAAGACAGCCGAAGACAGGCTCACAATAGAGGGGATGAAAGGCTGTGTGTGGTTTCACGCGGCGAGTGTGGGGGAGTTTGAGCAAGCTCGCCCAATCATTGAGCGCTTGCGTCGTGAGCATCCGGAGCGTAAGATACTGCTGACGTTTTTCAGTCCTTCGGGCTACGAGATGCGAAAGGGTTACAACCAAGTGGACAAGGTGAGTTATCTGCCCTTTGCAACACGGTTGAACGCAAAGCGTTTTGTTCAGGCCTACGAGCCGAGCATGGCGATATTTGTGAAGTACGAGTTTTGGCCGGCCTACCTCAAGCAGTTGCGCAAACGAGGTATTCCGACCTACAACATCGCTACTATTTTCCGCAAGAGCCAAGCTTTTTTTCGCCCGTGGGGAATGCCATACAGACGACTGCTAAGGTGTTTTACGACGCTGTTTGTACAGGACGAACGTTCGCTTGAGTTGCTGGAGCGTTACGGTTACCAGAACGCGGTAGTAGCCGGTGATACGCGTTTTGACCGCGTAGTGGAAGTGCTGCGTGACAAGCGTGAGATATCCCAGTTGATGCGATTCACGGAGCCGGAGGTGAATGCCCTGCATTTTGACTCTGCGCCGCCGAAGGTGATTGTGGCCGGGAGTACATGGCCGAAGGACGAGGAGTTGTTGGCGCGTTATCTGAGCGAACATCCGGACATCAAGCTGGTGCTGACTCCGCACGAGATAGGTGCAGAACATTTGCATCAGATTTTCAATCTGTTCCAAGGCCAGTTGGTACGTTTCTCGGAAGCGACACTGATGAACGTGAACACCAACCGCGTGTTGTTGATAGACCGTATGGGGATGTTGTCGAGGCTATATCGTTTTGCGACAGTGGCGTATGTGGGCGGTGGTTTCGGCGCAGGGATTCACAACACGTTGGAGGCTGCGGTATATGGAGTGCCAGTGGTGTTCGGGCCGCGGTATCACAAGTTCCGCGAAGCGGAGGATCTGATAGAACACGGAGCGGCGTTTAGTGTGAACGACTACCGCAGTTTCGCTGCAGCCATGGACGAAACGCTGGCGCATCCGGAGGAGTATGGACGTAAAGCTGAGGAGTATGTGCGCTCGGAAGTGGGTGCAACGGACAAGATTTACAACGCATTATTCAATAACTAGTACAGCAAATCATCACTCTTATGGCATCCAAAGGCATCAAAATCGCAAGCATCACAGTAGGAGCAATTCTGTTCATTCTCCTTATTTTCTGGCTAATCGGCAATATGTGGATTACCAACATCATGGATGGTTTTCTCCGCAGAGAGCTTGGTCAACTGGAATCAGTGTATGTAGATTACAAGAAACTGGATGTTGATATCTTCAAGAGTTCAGCCAAGCTGGACGATGTAGTGTTCTGCACCCTGCCTGACAGCGTTCTTCCCGAGGACGAGGCTGGTGTAAGAGTCAAAGTTGACCGAATGGTTTTCAGCGGTTGCAACTTCACCCGCATACTCAATCGAAACGAACTGAGTCTGCACCATATTACGTTGAATCATCCCGAAGTAGTCCTTAATATGCCTTTGGAGAAATCCAAGGAAGTGGAAGAAGATGAGGAAGTAGAGACCAAAGAAGAAGAGGTTATCGAGGACTTGGAGGACGCAAACGAGAAGACCGCTATTCTGCGTGAACTGATTGTGAAGAGCGTTCGCATCAACGACGGTTCGCTGCGTATGCGTGACATAACAAACAAGATGACTCTTCAGTTGGACAGCCTGAACGTGCGTGGTTACGAGTTGGGCTACCACTTCGGCGAAGAGGGTGAATTGACGGAGGACAGAGAACTGGCCGGGCATATGTTGTACAACGACTCGTTGTATAGTCTGTCGCTGAGCAACCTGAGTTTTGTATCACCGGACGGTTTGTTCCGTGCCGACATCAAGAAACTGCACACAGCCAATGCGGGTCCGCTGACTATCAGTGGTTTGCACGCCTTCAACACCTGTGAAAAAGGTAGTCTGTCCAAGCTGATGGGAGGAGTGAAAGTAACCTGGGTGAATATGTCACTGAATGAGATTACGACTTCGCCGGTTAACCTGATTCGTCAGGCTCTGAGCGAGACCTTTGAATTGGACTCGGTTCACATCGCCGGCAACCATTCGGTTATCCTTCGTGACGAGCGTTATCCTGCCAAAGAGCCTTTCCCGATGCCGCAAGATATTCTGTTAGGCATGGATAAGAAGTTCGTTGTCAACCACGTTACAGGTGATTTCCCGGGCATGGAGATTCAGGTATTGACGACGCATTTGCAGAACTGTGGAATCCTGCATTTGGGGCATCTGAACATGAAAATGTCCAATGTATCCAACGTGCCTCAGAGCCATATGAATGTTGTGACCAACGTGGCCTTTGGTGAAGACGGTATCGGCAAGATCACCATGAATATGACGATGAACAAAGCGGCCAATTTTGATTTTGCAGCGCACATCAAGGGCCTCAAGGGTTCGATGTTCAGCGACTTCCTGCATCCGCTGTTTGGCGCTGAGTTGCAATGTAATATCAATGATTTGACGACCTCTTACCACGCCAACCGCGAGGAGGCGAACGGCACTTTCTGCATGCAATATGACAGTGTAAACGTATATGTGTTCAAGGAGGATGCCCCCTACACGCTAATTGCGAAGCGCGCCAACGCCATCAACATGTTCGCGCCGATGATTATCCAGAAGAGCAACCCGCGCCGCCCGAATACCGAGCCTGTATCGTATGAGGTGCACGCCAAACGTGATCCAATGAGCCATTTCGTGTTCTTCGTGATGGGTCCGATGATGGATGGTTGCATGCAGACGTTGCTGCCGGGCTTTGTTGTGAAGAGCATTCACAAGAAGCAGGTAAAAGGCGAGGGGATGAAGATGTGAGAAGTGGGAGGAGTAAAGAAGTAAAGATAAATGAAGCAAAGAATCAGACATATTGCCCTGGTGGTATACGGGCTGGCCGTAGCGGCCGTATGCAGTGCGCAACAGCAGGAGTTTTTTGACCCGACTCGCAAACAAGCCAAGCCAAAGGAGAACTATGTTTTTTCCATGGATTGGCGTTTGCAGGCAGGGTACATACAGAACTGGCAAAACTCGAGTACCAAGAACGTGATGAACCCCTATCTGCACGGAATGCAGTTGGGCGCCACGGTAGATTTTAATCTGCCTATGCGTTTCTCGATTCAGACAGGTTTGCTGTACGGCATAACGTACGGTCGTATCGAGCAGCACTGGCCTGCAACATCGGTGGAAGCGCAACACACCGGTGGTGATTATATCGTGCACAACGTGATGGAACACCAGTTGAGCATCCCCGTTCGTGCGTTCTACCGTCAACCCTTGTGGCAAAAGTTGAGCATGTTCTTCTACGGCGGTCCGCAACTGGTGGTTGGTTTGGCGCAGCCCGACTATCTGGACATCAGCCACCTGAGTGACACGTACGGCAACGTAATCGGCACAAAGGAGATGCTCAAGAATATGGGCGTGCGCACCGAGAACTACGACCGCTATGGTGTGGGAGACCTGCATCGCTGCAACATCCAGATTGGCGTGGGCGGCGGCTTCGAGTGGGACCGCTATCGTATCGTATCGGGGTACGACTTCGGTCTGAACAACCTCGTCAAGCACAAGTATGTGACCAAACATCACATGTGGGAATGGGGATGGTATGTAAGCTTTGCTTACAAGTTGTAAGTTAAAAGTTAAAAGTTAATAATTATATAAGGGGGGTGCCTTCACACGGCTGAGATTATACCCTATGAACCTGGGCAGGTAATGCTGCCAAGGGAGAGTATCTCTACATTGTGGCATTCCCTATTTACAAACTAACTGTAAATTGGGATTATGAAAAAATCATTCTTTCTTTCAGCGGCTTTGGCCGTATGTGTGAGTGTGTTGGCTCAGGAGAGCGACACACTGACTTTGTTAATGACTGAGATGCCGGACATCGAAGTGCTGGCGGAGCGTGTACAACAGACTGCATCTAACCATCAGGTAGTGAGTCAGGAGAGTCTGAATCGCGACAACACGGGTCAGAACCTACCCTATCTGTTGCTGACAATTCCGGGTCTGCAGGTAACCTCTGACGACGGTTTGGGCATAGGCTACAGCTATTTCCGCCTGCGCGGTACCGACCACTCGCGTATCACGATGACTATCAATGATGTGCAACTGAATGATCAGGAATCGCAGACCGTGTTTTGGGTGAACATGACTGACCTGGCAGAGTCGCTCACGTCCGTGGACGTGCAACGCGGCGTAGGCACATCCACCAACGGAGCGGCGTTTGGAGGGGCACTGAACATGCGTACAGACAAGAACTACGTGGACACAGTCAATCACGTCAAACTGGCGTTCAACGGCGGTATGTACAACACGTTCAAGGAGATGGCATCGCTGCACCTGTCTTCCCCCAAAGTGGGCAATGGCCGTTTCGGTATGGATGCGCGTTTCAGCAAGGTTAACTCCGATGGTTTCCTCTACCGCGCCACAAGCGACCTGTACTCGTATTTCAGCGACTTCGGCTACTATGGAGACAAGACGAAGGTGGTGCTGAGTTTCTTTGGCGGCAACGAGAAAACCGGCATGGCGTGGGATGGTGTGGACTACAACACCGCGTATGGTATCGGCGGCGCAGACCGCAGGTATAACCCTGCAGGCGAGTACACGGTGACGGCTTCTGACGGCAGCGATTCAACGGTCTATTACGACAATCAGACGGACAACTACGCCCAACAGCATGTGCAGTTGACGGTAGGTCATCTGTTCTCGCATAACTGGAGTCTGAATGCCACGCTGCATTACACCCACGGAGGCGGCTACTACGAGCAGTATAAGAAGAAGAGTTTCAGTTACTTCGGGCTGGACAACTACATCGACAACGAAGGCAATAAAGTGAAGAAAGCCTATGCTATGTACCGCAAGTATCTGGACAGCCATTTCTACGGCGCGGTTCTTTCGTCGAAGTACATCTCCGAGCCTGTGGACGTACAGATGGGTCTTTCCGCCAACAACTATGTGAACAATCATCATGGTACGCTGCCTTATATCCAGGACACGCTCTATGGCGGAGCGCTGCCTGTCAACTACGAGTACTATCGT
>ONXE01000019.1 GCA_900321775.1 uncultured Bacteroidales bacterium | reverse complement strand
GCAGGAGCGACAGCGGTGAGAGCGCCACCGGTACCTTTAATCACGTACACGTTACCTGCGGGGTCAAGAATAACGTTGAAAATGTTGTCAATATTCGGGAATGCCACAGTCTTAACGAGAACCAAAGAATCCAACACATCACCGGTAAAGAACGGCCTCCAAATCTTGGCGTTTCCGTCAGAAGAGGTAACTACGTACTCCTTATCGTTGGTTACGAAGATTGAGCCGCGGTTGTTGTTACTACCTGCAGTAATCTCGCCTGCAGAGTGGAAATCAATAGAGTCATTGGCAGCGATGTGTGCCAACGAAGGGATGTCAGCGCCATCAGCCCAACGGTGCTGAGACAACCAGAAGCCACCGTGGCCGTCGGGGAAGAAGTTCACGTTAGCGTTCTGAATGAGATTATCCGTATTGTGGAATGCGACACCTGAAGGAGCTGCAATCCATGGACCGTTCACTTCGCCAATGTTGTACGAAAAGATTACCATCTTGCCGTCAACTTTCACGTCTTCGTCCATAGTGTAGAGTACGCGGTTCGACCCCTTGCCCATCAAACAACCACCAGCAATGGAGCCATGGATAGGAGTGTTGTCAGCAGTATAAGCGATACCATCGGCATCTACATGATCAGCACCAAACACCGGCACGATAGGAGCACCCGGAGTTGCGGGATTAACCATCGATACGTTAGGCGAAGCGTCAGACCAATCGGTCACGAACAGCATGTCATCCTCGGAAATGAGAACGCGCATCGGAGAAGATGAACCACTTCCCCAACCTGTTGCAATCGTGTCAACGCGCGCGAAGTCGGGGGTAACAGCCAGCAGTTTGCCACCGTCGCCACCGCCCAGATTGTCAGCGATGAAGAACATTCCGAAGAAAGGGCTTTGCTCGTTGTCGTTGAAAGCCATACCACGGGAACCGCCTACTACAACCTCCGAAACGATGGTCGAGTCACCTTCGTGAGCAGGAGCAAATGCTTTGATAGCCCAATGATAAACACCCGAAGGAGTGTTAGCAGGAATAGGCTTTACCACCTCGTGAGCACCTTTGGTCAAAGCGGCGGGGTTGGTCTCTAACATATGGAGAGCCTCGTTGATGTTCTCGCCGTAGATCATAAAATACAAACTGTCGGCCGGAGCATTGAGGACATACTCAATAGTCACCGTGCTGTCGGTTTGCGTCGCATTCAAAGCGGAAGCAAAAATGTTAAGGTCTGCTGCATACAGCGAAACTGCTGCGAACAGAGCCAACATGAAAGAGAAAATTTTCTTCATGATGTTTTTGATTTTAGTTAAACATATAGTGTTAATTGTTTTGGCATTCACAATTTCGCGGCAAAGTTAATACTTTTTTTTGAAACTACCAAATTTTTTCAAGGGAAAAATACATTTTTTTACAAAAAAATGTGAAAAAGTCGATTTTTTTTACCCATCAACCCGCAACTCGTTTGTCGAAATCCGACAAAATATGCAATGAGAAGAGCTTGCTTACACCTCCGTACTATTTTCCTACCCCCTACTTACCCTCTCAGACCGAAGCACTTTCAAAAACTTAATTTGCATTTTTTTTTGCTTTTTCCTTGCACAATTGAAAAAAAAGTATTAACTTTGCGCCAAAATTAGAACAATGAAGATAAGAAGTATCCTGGGAGTGGCGCTATTGGTAATGGCGGTCTCCATATTACATGCTGAAACTCAGCGTATTCCGGAAGAAACTCTCACACAGCCCGAGATGCGTGGCGCGTGGATTGCCACAGTCGCCAATATCGACTGGCCTTCCAAAGCCGCCATCGGAGACGCCGACCTGCAACAACAGGAGATGATTGCCATGCTGGACACGCTCCATGCCCTTCGTTTCAACATGATTGTCTTCCAGGTTCGCCCCACTGCCGACGCACTCTATCAGAGTAAAATGGAGCCTGTCAGCAGTTGGTTGGTAGGCAAGCAAAATGGCATGTGGACCGACGGTTCGATGCCTTACGACCCGCTGGAGTTCACTTGCTACGAGGCGCACAAACGTGGCATCGAAGTACACGTGTGGCTCAACCCCTACCGCGTAACCGGAGGAGGCATGACCAAAGCCGACATTGCGGACGACCACGTCTTCTACCGGCACCCCGAGTGGTTCGTCAAATACGGCAAACAGTACTATTTCAACCCGGGTCTGGACGAGGTTCGCCAATGGCTAAACGACGTAGTGGCCGACATTGTGGAGCGCTACGATGTGGATGCTATCCATTTTGATGATTACTTCTATCCTTACCGTATAGCCGGCGAGGAGTTCCCGGATGCCAAGACCTTCGAGGCCTATCCGCGTGGCTTCGACAACATCGACGACTGGCGGCGAAATAACACCAACCTGGTCATCGAAGAGCTGCATCGAACCATCAAAGAACGCAAGCCGTGGGTGGAGTTTGGCATCTCGCCTTTCGGCGTATGGCGCAACGAGAAAACGGACCCCGAGCGCGGCAGCAAGACCAAAGCCGGCGTCCAAAACTACGACGACTTGTACGCAGACATTCTCCTGTGGCTCGAAATGGGTTGGATAGACTACGTAGCTCCGCAGCTCTACTGGGAAATCGGCAAACAAGTGGCGGACTACGAGATTCTGCTCAACTGGTGGAGCGAGAACCTCTATGGCAAGAAACTCTACGTAGGCGTAGCGCCTTATCGCCTGGAACCCAACGCCGAAAAAGCCGCGAAACTCAAGGGAACGGCCAAAGCCTGGGGCGAACCCAACGAGATTTGCCGGCAGATCCGTATGAACCGGAAAAACCCCAAATGCTCCGGATGCATCATGTATCCCATCCACTCCATCATGGAGAACCCGCTTGGACTGAAGGACTCGCTTCGTAACAAGTTGTATTTGGAGTACGTAGAAACCCCAACGACGAAGAAGTGAAACTCAAGACCCTGAACATATTAAATTATAAGAATATCCGCGAGGCAAACCTGAGTTTCGCGGACAAGATCAATTGTTTTGTCGGACTGAACGGTCAGGGCAAAACCAACCTGCTGGACGCTATCTATTACCTGAGCTTCACCAAGTCGTTCTTCAATGTTCAGGACTCGCAAAACATCACGCACGACGCTGATTTTTCGCTGATTCAGGGCGAATACGAAGACCTGGAGCCTATCTCCTGCGGCATCAAACGCGGGCAGAAAAAACAGTTCCGCCGCGGCAAAAAAGACTACAAGCGTCTGATTGACCATATCGGACTGATTCCGCTGGTTATCGTCAGCCCGCAGGACGCGGAACTCATCACCGACGGCTCAGACGAACGCCGGCGTTTTCTGGACGGCGTCATCAGTCAGTTGGACCGCACCTATCTGGACCATCTGACCAAATACAACGCCTTGCTCAAGCAACGAAACGCCTTGCTCAAACAATGCGAGGAGCGCCCGGATATGCCGGAAGACCTGTTTGAGATTCTGGAGATGCAGATGGCCGATCATGCGGCGTACATCTTCCGCGAGCGTAGCGTGTTCATCGAGCGCTTTGTGCCGCTGTTCCGCGAATTGTACTCGGGAATAGCCGGCAGCGAGGAAGTGGTGGCTCTGAACTACGTTTCGCAGTTGCAGGACCGCGATTTGGTCGAGTCGTTCCGCCGAACCCGCAGCCGCGACATCATCCTCGGCTGGACCTCACAAGGCATCCACAAAGACGATCTGCCGATGCAGTTGGGCGACTATCCGCTACGGCAAGTGGGCAGCCAAGGCCAGCAGAAAACGTTCCTCTTAGCCCTGAAACTGGCGCAGGCCCTGTACTTGTCGGAGAGAGGAACCGGGGCAAAGGGTTCAAGTGGTTTAAGTAGTTCAAGTGGTTCAAGTCCGATTCTGCTGTTGGACGACATCTTCGACAAACTGGACTCGACGCGTGTGGAGCGCATCGTCAGTCTGCTCCAGTCGGAACGCTTCGGGCAGATTTTCATCACCGACACCGACCGCCAGCACCTGACCGACATTCTGCGCCCATCTGCTGACAACAGCCGAATCTTCCACGTCGAAAACGGAGAAATAACACCAGTATAACATGCGGAAACTGCCCATCATACTCTTGCTGCTCTGCACGCTCACCCCAGCCTACGCCGAGAACAAACAGCCCGGCAAGGCAGGCGTGTTTTTCTGCCGCGTGGGCAAATGGATTGACGGAGTTCTGCTCAACGGGTTGGACACCAACTACGTGACGCTGCCCGAGTATAGTTGGCGCATTGCAGCCACGGCAGGTACTGTGGGCCTACACTCAACTTATGAGGCAAAAAGTACGCCTTACCTGGGCGACGTCTCGCTGTTTGCCACCTCCACTCCAAGTGTGGACCTCGGTTTCAACGCAGGTTACCGCGCAATAGGCATCGGGTATTCATGGGACCTGATGCACAAGAACGGCAAGAACATCAACCTCTCGATTGGCAGCAAGATGTTCGGGTTAGAGTTCGTCAAGACACAAAGTGCCAATTTCAACAGCCTCCTCTACTTCCCTTCCGTCTCGAAAGAAGGTGTTCAAATGGACCCGACAGACGTGTGGATTACGCATACCAACCTGTCCGTTTGGTACGCTCTCAACTGGGCGCACTACTCGCACAACGCGGCCATCAAGCAGGCTTTCCTGCAACGCAAGACCGCCGGTTCGCTTCTGCTGTCCGCCGCATACAACGCCACCAACATCTCCTTCCACGACGAGGACCAACTGCTGCCGGACCTACTCTACGACGTGAACAAACTTATCACCCACCAAGCCTCTGTGGGATTGGGTTACGGCATCAACTACACGCCTAATCAGGGCAAGGTCTTGCTACACTTATCTGCCACGGCCAAGCTGGTCTTCTACTCTATCAATCAGATTTTTTACGCCTCAAAGAACCCCACTGAAAAGTCCTACGCTGAGCCGTGTTACAATATCACCCCGTCCCGGCCGGTTCACGTGTCGGGCTCGATGCGCGCTGCGGTTAGTTGGGAGGTCAATCAATACGTGCATATGTCCGCGTGGGGACAGGCCGACAACGTTCGTTTCGAAGCCGGCAGCGAGGACACTTTGGCCAAATTCTCCAACTGGAACTGGCACGCCCATTTGAATGTAGGCGTGCGCTTTGGCGTTGGCAAATCGCGTATTCGTAAGATTATTGAGACGGCCGACCGACTCGACCCGAGCATTGACACACCGCCTGCTGCTGTCCGCAAGTCGCGCCTGCCGCAATGGCTGACAGACTATTTCTTCTCCCCGCGCATGTAGGGACTTTCAATTTAACGGATTCCCCCGTTAAAACTCCAATTCTATCGTCACTTCCATCTGCTGAAGTTGTCCGTCCACATTTCCGGGCGTCCATAAGGGCATAGTCGGCAACCACTCCAGCACAGCTTCGCGAAGCAACTCCGACTCGCTTTTCTCGTTCTCGCCACGTTTCTTGTCCGCACCCATTACCACCGAATGCGGCGTGCGCGTATCACCGTGGATGTTGTTGTAGTGCTCGGTTTCTACAACGGTAGAATAAACCGTAGCTTCAACAGTCACCAGGTCCGGGTCGATTACCAGCAAGTGGCCGGTCGTGTCGATTACGCACACGGCGTGAATCTTGGCGGAGGTGTCGTAGTTGACGCCTTTAGGCCGCTTGAACGTCTTCTTGAAGCAGCGTTGCACGGCCTTGGGAGTACCTTTAACATCCTTCCCGAAATACGGCGTGGTAGTATCTGCCAATACCATCATCGGCACCATCGCCAGCAAAAATAACAAAATCTTCTTCATATTCAATTTTCCATTTTCCATTCTCACGCAAACGCCTCAATGTCCGCCTTCGTGATAGTCTGTCCGCCCAGGATAATTAGGCGTTCCACCACGTTCCTCAGTTCGCGGATATTACCTGTCCAACTGCGCTCTTGCAGCGCCGCCACTGCCTCCGGGTCAAACGTCTTGCCCTTGATGCCCTGTTCGCCGCAGATCTGCTCGCAGAAATAGTCCACCAGCAGCGGTATGTCGTCTTTGCGCTCGTCCAATGAAGGGATATGGATTGGAATGACCGAGAGACGATGGTAGAGGTCCTCGCGAAAACGGCCTTCGGCAATCTCTTTCTGCAGGTCTTTGTTGGTGGCTGCCAGCACGCGTACATTGACGTGGATGGCCTTGTCGCCGCCTACACGGGTAATCTCGTTCTCCTGCAGCGCCCGCAACACTTTCGCCTGGGCCGCCAGCGACATGTCGCCTATCTCGTCCAGGAACAGCGTCCCGCCGTCGGCTTGCTCAAACTTGCCCGTCTTGTCCTTGATGGCACCTGTAAACGAGCCTTTCACATGACCAAACAACTCACTCTCAATCAGTTCGGAAGGAATGGCAGCACAGTTGACCTCCACCAGCGGCTGCGAAGCCCTGTTGCTCTCGGCATGTATGAGCCGCGCCACAACCTCTTTGCCCGTACCGTTAGCGCCGGTGATGAGCACACGCGCGTCCGTAGGCGCTACCTTGTGAATCATCTCGCGCACGCGCTGGATAGCCTCACTCTCGCCTATCATCTGGAACCTGGAACCCACTTTCTTCTTCAGCACCTTCGTCTCCTGCACCAGAGTCTTGTGCTCCAACGCGTTCTTCGTCGTGATAAGCAGACGATTCAGGTCTATCGGCTTCTCGATGAAATCGGCCGCGCCACGCTTGATACAATCGACGGCCGTCTCGATATTTCCGTGACCCGAAATCATCACCACAGGACTCTCCACTTCCGCCTCACGCAATGCCGACAACAACTCTATTCCATCCATCTCGGGCATCTTGATGTCAGAGAAAATCAGGTCGTACGCCGTCGCAGAAGCCATCTCCAAACCCACGCGGCCGTCCTCTGCTACTTCCACCACGTAGTTCTCAAACTCCAGAATCTCTTTGAGCGTGTTACGGATAGCTCTTTCGTCATCTATGATAAGTATTTTTGCCATGTTTTGTTCCAAAAAAGAGTAAAACTTACATTTTTCTATGAAAAAACGCTGCAAAGTTACAAAAATATTTTGATATTTCCAAAAAAAGTAGTAACTTTGCACGATTTTTGTGACATTTAGACAGAAATTAGATAAAAAGTTTGCAGCAAACGGCTGCGAACATGACGCAAAATATAAAACACTAAGACAAAAGATGAACATTGTAACAAAGAAGATTGCCTTACCGGACGGGCGTGTGATTACGTTGGAAACCGGCAAGCTCGCTAAGCAAGCAGACGGCGCGGTAATGGCAACTCTGGGCAACACGATGGTGCTTGCCACAGTTTGTTCAGCCAAGGAGGCTGTTCCTGGGACAGACTTCATGCCTCTGACGGTTGAATACAAAGAAAAGTTTTCGGCTAATGGCCGTTTCCCCGGTGGTTTCACCCGCCGCGAAGGTAAAGCATCAGACTACGAGATTCTGATTGCGCGCTTGATTGACCGCGCCCTTCGTCCTCTCTTCCCCAGTAATTATCATGCAGAGACTTTCGTCAACGTGACGATGTACAGTGCCGACGGCGTGGACATGCCCGAGAGCATCGCAGGTCTGGCCGCCTCGGCTGCATTGGCTTGCTCCGACATCCCGTTTGAAGGTCCTATCTCCGAGGTTCGCGTAGCACGCGTCAACGGCGAAATGGTAATCAACCCCACCTTCGAACAGTGCAAAGAGGCCGACATCGAGCTGATGGTAGCTGCCACCCTCGACAATATCATGATGGTGGAAGGCGAGATGAAAGAAGTGAGTGAAGCAGAGATGCTGGAGGCTATCAAGGCCGCTCACGAAGCTATCAAACCGCAGTGCGCAGCACAGCTGGAGATGATGAAAGAGTTCGGCAAAGAAGTGAAGCGCGAGTACTGCCATGAGATCAACGACGACGAACTCAAGCAGCAGGTACACGACGCTTGCTACGCATCTGCATACAAGCAGGCCGCTGCCGAAGACACCGACAAACATCACCGCGAGGAGATGTTCTCGCAGATTTGCGAGCAGTTCAAGGAAGGCTATGACGCTGCTGCCAAAGCTGAGGCTATGGGCATCACCGAGGACGAGGTGTACGCCATGATTGACCGCTATTACCACGATGTAGAAAAAGAGGCTATGCGCCGCGTAGTCCTCGACGAGCATAAGCGTCTCGACGGTCGTAAGACTACAGAGATTCGTCCTATCTGGTGCGAAGTGTCACCGCTGCCCGGCCCTCACGGAAGTGCTATCTTCACCCGTGGTGAGACCCAGTCGCTCTCGACTGTAACGCTGGGTACCAAACGCGACGAGAAGCAGATTGACGAAGCGCTGATTCAGGGCTATGAGAAGTTCCTGCTGCACTATAATTTCCCGCCTTTCTCTACAGGTGAGGCCAAGGCACAACGTGGCGTAGGCCGCCGCGAGATTGGTCACGGCAACCTGGCTTGCCGCGCACTCAAGACTATGGTGCCCGCCGACTTCCCCTACACTATCCGCGTTGTCAGTGATATCCTCGAGTCCAACGGTTCCAGTTCTATGGCTACCGTTTGCGCCGGATGTCTGGCACTGATGGACGCAGGTGTGCCCCTGATTCGCCCCGTTTCGGGTATCGCGATGGGTCTAATTTCCGAGAACAAAGGTAAGAACTACGCTATTCTCAGCGATATCCTTGGCGACGAGGATCACTTGGGAGATATGGACTTCAAGACCACCGGTACCACCAAGGGCCTGACGGCTTGCCAGATGGATATCAAGGTGGACGGTCTGAGTTATGAGATTCTGGAGAATGCTCTTGCACAGGCACACGAGGGTCGTATGTTCATCTTGAACAAGATGCTCGAGACGCTGCCCGCTCCGCGCACCGACCTCAAGCCTCACGCTCCGCGTCTGGTTTCCTTCATGGTTCCGAAAGAGTTCATCGGCGCTATCATCGGCCCTGGTGGCAAGATCATCCAAGGCATCCAGAACGAGTCCGGCGCCGTCGTTTCTATCGAAGAAGTCGAGACCGGCGGTCTGGTCGAGGTTGCCTCGAACAACAAAGAGAGCCTCGATCTGGCTGTGTCCAAGATCAAAGCCATCGTGGCACTGCCCGAGGTGGGCGAGGTATATCCTTCTACCATCAAGAGCATCATGCCTTACGGCTGCTTCGTAGAGTTCATGCCGGGCAAGGAAGGTCTGCTGCACATCTCTGAGATTGACTGGAAACGCTACGAGACGATGGAAGAGACCGGCCTCAAAGAAGGCGACAAAGTAACGGTTAAGTTGCTGGACATTGACCAGAAGACCGGCAAGTTCAAACTCTCCGCCAAGGTGCTTAAAGAGAAGCCCGAAGGTTATGTGGAGCCGGAGCGTCGTCCGCGCCCTGAGCGTCACTCCGATGGTGCCAAACTGGAGCGCCCGAACCGCGGTCCGCGTCCCGAAAGACACTAATATAATCCGTAAATCCAGGAACTGTTTGAAAAAGATAGTTCTCATAGTACTCACGTCTCTGCTGGCAGTCAGTCTGTCGGCAGAGACGTCCGGTATTAAGCTGCTGATGTCCGCAGAGCGACTGTGGAAGAAAGGTGCGTACGAAGAGGCGATGGACAGCGCCACACGCTGTCTGGTGGTTATGCCGACCAACTCCTCGGCGAAGAATTTCCTGCACGACCATTGGGACCACATGGTTCACCATGCCAACAGCGTGCTGGAGAAAAACGCTGACGAGAACAGTCTGGAGCAGAGTCTGGTAAGGCTGGAGTTGTTCCGCCTCATGGCCGAGATTCAAGACAACCTGCGCGAGATTGCTCTGCCGCTGGTGGGCACCAACTGGCAGTGGTATCCCGAACTCTATTATAGTCAGGGCGACTACGACTCTGAGCGTATGCACGTTTACCGAATGCTGCTGGAGGAAGCCAACGCTTGCCTGCGGTCTTACGACACCGAGGGCGCACAGAAGCACCTCCTGACAGCCCTGCGTTACCTCATCCCGGGAGGGGAGAGGGAGAGCAATCGGGCAGACCTGCAAGCCGCCATTATCCGCAACCTCAAAGCGTACAGCAGTTCCAACAACATCCCGGAGGCTATTTTTGCCTACGAACTGACAAACCTGTCCGACGCGCTCCGCGGCGACACCACGGTTCGTATGGACACTATCGCACACATGCGTCCTGCGCTGCGGGAGCATGTAGCGGAACTCTATAATGCCAAGGCCGACGAGTACCTGCAGCAAGGCGACAGCGCCAAAGCCGCCGACTACCGCGCCATGGCCGAGGACTGGCTCACTCCCGTCGAACCCGACCCTGACAAATAGCAACCTTTATTAGGCTATTATTAGACTATTATTAGACTATTATTAGGATATAATGCGTCTCTCTCCGTAATGATTCAGGAAAATGAAGTAATACTATTAGGAACGTGCACGCGCACCCACGGGCGACGCGGGGAACTGCATATCATCAGCGACAACGACTTGCTTTCCGTTGCCGAAGACCCGCAGTTTCTGCTCTTCCGGCTGAATCAGATTCTCACGCCTTTCCGTCTGAGCGAGTGGCGCGAGAAGGGCGCTAATGCCTATATCGTCAGTCTGGACAGAATTACTACGGAAGAGCAGGCGGCGCGCTTGTGCGGAAACCCGGTTTATCTGCTGCGCCGCGACCTTACGGACAACCCCGACGAACCGCTTCTGACCTGGCAAGACCTGATTGATTACGAAGTAATCGATGACCAGCTTGGCCCTATAGGACAAATAAAAAACGTGGATGACTCCACGCTTAACACACTTTTTCTCCTCAACAGCGGCGCTGTCATTCCCGCCCACGAGGACTTCATCATCTCCATTGACGCCGACGCGCGCCAACTGCACGTCTCCCTTCCCGAAGGACTGATTAATGGTTAAGGGTTAAGGGTTAAGGGTTAAGGATTAAGGATTACGGATTAAGACCTTAGTTTTTCAGAGAGTTCATACATCACTATTCCGGCCGTGACGCTCACGTTTAGGGAATGTTTCGTGCCGTATTGGGGAATCTCGATGCAGCCGTCGGTCATGTCCACGACGCTCTGCTGGACGCCAAACACTTCGTGCCCCAATACTATCGCGTATTTGCGACCTTTCTCCAGACATACATCTTTCAGGTTGACGCTTCCTTCCGCCTGCTCCACGGCAAAGACCTTATATCCTGCTTCCTGCAGGCTTTTTACGGCTTCTGTGGTCTCGGGGAAGTACTTATACGCGACGGTATCTTCTGCGCCCAAAGCGGTTTTATGAAGGTCCGAGGGCCACTCGCGCCCCTCTACGTCTTGTGGGTGCACGGTTATGCCGCACAGGTACACCGCTTCCAGGCGAAATGCGTCGGCCGTACGGAAGACCGCGCCTACGTTGTGCAACGAACGTACGTTGTCCAGCACCACGACAAGCGGCACTTTCTCGGCCTCACGGAACTGTTCCGCCGTCAGGCGATGCATCTCTATGGCTGTCAACTTATGCACTCTCAACTCTTGACTCTTGACTCTCGACTCTCGACTCTTGACTCTTGACTCTCGACTCTAATTGTAAACCACCAGCTTGCCGGTCGCGGGATTGTAGTTGCACTTGTAAGTCTTGAGGTAGTTCTTGGCTATTCCCTGCGTCGGCACGCCGTAGCCGTAGCTCAGGTCATACTCCTCGCCGCAGATGGGACAAACGGCAAACATACCGTTCACTTCAATCGGGCTGAAGCGCTCCACGCAATGCGGACAACACAAGTCGAACGCGGAGTATTGCTCGTTGAAATTGACGAACAGCAGCACTCCCGAATACCCCACTCGCTCGTTAGGGAAACGCGGCTTCACGAACTCCATATGTGCGCCGATGTTGGCGGAAGTGAAGTTCGGGTACTCGCCCAAGATGTTCAACTCCATACTCACGGGATAATTGGGAACAGGGTTAACTACGCTGGGACTCTCGCACGAGCACACCAGCAACAGAACTGTCAGTATGGTGAGGACACGTTTCATTGCTTGCTTACGCCGTAGAGATGAACTTGGAAGATAAGGGTGGAATACGGCGGGATAAACGAGGCCGAGAGACTGCCCTCGGTAGTAGGCAGCGAGTCCGCGTAGGCCAGTTCCTGCGGGATATACAACTCGATATCTCCGTGCACGTGGATCTTCTTCAAGCCCTCGGCAAAACCTTTGACTACGCCCGACAAAGGGAAGGATGTGCTCGAGGAAGAGTCAAACTTATAGCCATTGATGAGCGTGCCGGTGTAACTGACGAGTACGGTAGAGGCGTCGTCCGGCTTCGCATCATATTGATTACCATTGTAGAGCACCTTGTACTGCAAACCGCTGGGAGTGGTCTGCACGTTTTCTTTCTTGGCGTTCTCGGCCAGCCACATCTCGTTCTGCAGCTTCCAGTCCATCCACTTGTCCTGCTTGCAACTACACATCAGTGCAGGCAGCAAAAAGAGAAAATATACTATTGCTTTCTTCATATGCTTGTTTTATCAGCACCCTATCGGAGTTCGGGGCGGGCAGGGGGCTTAATGAGCCAACCAGAGGCTCGGGTTCTGTATGTCTTTGTCCATCCAAACCTGGAAGAACATCTCTGTTTTGTTATCGTTGTCGGGGTCGGTGAACACCGTGCCAATGGTCTGTTTGGTTTTGACCTTGTCGCCTTTCTTCACGCTGATTGTGGCGAGTCCGGTATAGACGGTTCGGTAATTACCGTGCTGGATAATCACCGCGTTGGTTCCGCCCATGACGAAGCAACTGGTTACCTCTCCCTCGTACACGGCGCGCACGGCTGCTCCGCGGGTGGTTTGGATGTAGATACCTTTGTTGTTGACCGTCACTTTAGGCAGCGTGGGATGGGGATGAACGCCAAACTCGCCGCTGACCATTCCTTTCTCAACCGGCCAGGGCAGGCGACCTTTGTTCTTCTCAAAACCGCCGGCTATCAGCTGCTGCTCTTTGGTCATACGCTGGCCTTTCTGGCGGGCCGCCTGTTGCTTGATGATATCCTCGATTTTGCGGTTGAGTTCATCGGCTTTTTTCTGCTGTTTGCGCTGTTGGGCCAACAGGTTCTTCTCTTTTTTCTTGAGCTGTTGCAGCATGGTCTGGTGCTTGCGCTCATCGCGTGCCAGGTTCTCGGTCTCGCGTCTCTGGTAGTCCAGCGTCTGCTCTTTCTCCACGCGGTTGGACTCCAGCAGTCCGGTTTGGATATCTATCTCGGCCTGAGTGTTCTCGATGCGAGCCACCTGCTCTTTGCGGTAACGCTGAAACTCCTGCAGGTAACGGATACGCCGCATAGCTTGGTTGAAATCCTCTGCGCGAAGTACGAACAACAGGGGCGACTGCATCATGTCCTGATAGTGCGTCTGACGGACCAGATTGGCATAATCGGCCTTGAGAGTCTCCAGCGTCTGCTGAAGCGAGTCGCGCTTGCCGGACAGTTCGTCCATCTCGGAGTTGAGCGCCTCAATCTCGGAGTTGATGTTGGTTATCAGGCGCTTGCGCGTAGCTATATCTTTGCTCAGGAGGTTCAGTTTGTTCAGCGTAGCAGTCTCCGATTTCTTTGTTTCGTTGAGCATCTTGCCCGTTTTCTCCAACTCACGCAGCGTGTTCTCGCGCTGTTTGCGGAGGTCATTCACGCTTTGTTTCTGCGCATTAATCGGCCCGATAAGCCCAAGAAGGCCAATAAATATGTATGTGATTATTCGTTTCATCATCTCTCCTTTGTCTCCGGAGACCCTCCGGTCATTTGCTCAGTAAGGCATTTATAGTCGTTCGGTTATACCCGTTGGTTGAGATAGGGAAGGCCGAAACGGGCTGGTTAACTGTGCGGTACTGCAGGCTCAGTTTGGCTTCTACTCCGGAGTACCGCAGCGTAGTATCCTGTCCGATGGGGTAAGTGAGACCCACGTTCTCTACCATCTGTTGTACCAAGTCGAAACTGATTTGGCGGCGTGTCTGCTGGCTTATCTCTTCGTAGGTCATCTCTACATACCTGCGGTTGAGTTTTTCGAAGAGTCGTGCCCTGTCGCGCAAAGCCTCCAGCCGGTACATCTCTATTCCCATGAGCGGCTGCACCGAAGCCAGGACGATAGAATCGGCGATGTAGGTGACTACCACGGGGCTGGACAAGCGCTGCTGGCGGTAGAAGATAGTCACCATGCCCCTGCCATACGCGGTCTGATACTGCGGTTTCCACGCACCCGATTGCGGCTCTTCGGCTTTCTGCTCCAACGCTTCTTCCACCAGCTCGACAATAGGCTCCACGGCCGGAGCGGGTTCAGGAGTCACCTCTTCTTTCGCGGGTTCTTGGGGCACGGGCTGCGGTTCGGGCTGAGCCGGTCTGGGCTCTTCCACGACAACGGGTTGCTCTTGCTTAGGCTGAATCTTCTTCTTGCTGTGACAGCCCGCCAGCGCGAGACAAACCATGCAGATTGCGAGGCAAACCGCGCAGATTATATTCCTACTTTTCCTTGTTTTCATCTTGTTCAAACAATATGTTGTAATGTTGTTTCAGTTCTTGGTCGTCACTCATCTCGCCGGCTTTTTCCATAGCGCGACGCATGTAAAACTTGGCCAGCGAATCCTGTCCCTGCAGGTGCAAAATCCATGCGTAGGTGTCCAGATATGTGGCGTTATTCGGCTCTTTCTCGATGGTCTTCTGACTCATCTTCTCCGCCTTCTTGAGGTCCCCACCATTCACCGCGAGCGTGTAGGCATAATTGTTGAGGACATACACATTCTCCGGGTCAAGGAGCAGGGCTTTCTCGTAGTGGTTGAAGCATGAATCCAACTGCTCCAAACGCAAGTACAAATCGCCCGAAAGCACGTGCATGCTGAAGCGGATAACAGCCTCTTTGCCGCCAAGCCGGACACCCTCTTCCAGCACCTCCAGCGCAGGTTGAATACTATCCTGTTGCGCCAGCGCCAACGCCCAGTAGTAATGCCATTTGGCACTGTTGGGTTCCATCAGATACGCTTTCTGCACGAAGGCCACTTGCTCGTCATTGCCGACCGTGGTGTCCTGAGAAAGCGACTCGAAATACAGGTCCAGCAACTGTTCGTCGGGAGCCATGCTAAGCAAAGCATCCAGCATTTCCCGTTCCTCCTGATAGGCATGCTCGCTCTTGTAGAAACGTGCCAGCGACTGCAGCAGATAGGGGTTGTCGGGATTGTTACTATAGGCCTGATTGTATAGTTGCTGCGCCTTCTCTTTCTGCCCGAGAGCCAGGTACATATCGCCGCGGAAGGCCTGAAAATAGTCGTCATCGGGCTCCTCTTTGCAGTAGTTTTCTACAACCTGCACAGCCTCTTTTCCCTTGCCCTCAACGAGCAGGATGCGGTAGCGTTTGAGCACGTTATAGGGCGTCTTTCCTTCCTGCCGGTCTATGCGGTCCTGCACCTTCAGAGCCTTGGCAAACTGCCCCTCTGTGACCAGCATCTGCTGATAGGCTTCCAGCACTTCGGCCTTGTCGGGCTGCCGCTTGTACTCGGTTTCAATCACTTTCTTTGCCTGCTTGGCCAACCTTTGGTTGCCGGCCTCGCCGTGGGCGTACAACGTGGCGAAATAGGTCTGCCAATAGTCTGTGGGGCTCTGCTCGTAGGCCGTTTTGAAGTGTGCCAGCGAGCGCTCGTCCTGCCTCAGACCTCTGTATAAAATGCCAAGGAAATAGTTGATTGTGGGATCAGTGGGTTTGAGTCGGTAGGCGAATTCACTCAACGCCAAGGCGTCATCATAGTCAGATGCATCCATGGCCCGCTGTGCTGCGTAGAGATAGTAGGTGAATTGCTGTTCCGTGACAGGATCAGCCACTTGCTGAGAGTACCACGCCCAACAACAGCACTACTATTTTGACCCAACTTTTCATCTGCGCATACCTTTGCGGGTGCAAAGTTACAACTTTTTTCTGACATGGCCAAATCTTTTGCAAGAAAAATGCAAAGACCGATAGGTTTTGCACTATTTTGCGATGCTTTTATTGTCGAGTTAACTCCGTTAACGAATAAATTATTTGGTAAAAAAGTGAACTTTGCAGCCCAAATTGTTGTGTCTGCGGTGCTCGCGTGCAGCACCGAGGTCGCACAGACTGAGCCTTCAGACAGGCTCATTAAAGCGACTCGGGCCGACCGCTCTCCGAAAAAATCACTCGTGGCTAAAGCCGTGCCCGTGGTTTTTTCGGGTCCTACCACCCCCGACCCCTAAAGGGGAGGACCATGTGATACTCTCTTTTTGCCCTCGCGTGCAGCACCAAGGTCGCACAGACTGAGCCTTCAGACAGGCTCATTGAGGCGACTCGGGCCGACCGCTCTCCGAAAAAATCACTCGTGGCTTAAGCCGTGCCCGTGGTTTTTTCGGGTCTCCCACCCCCATCCCCTCCAAAGGAGGGGGGATGATTGAGTGAGGAACGCATAATCCTTGGCTTATCACAAAAACAAAGCGCCTACGCTCTCGCGAGTGGGCGCTTTGTTGATAAGGTAAAACCTAAAGAAAACCCTTATCTATAATGTGTATAACCTAAAAAGAAGAAATATGGCAACATTATG
>ONXE01000055.1 GCA_900321775.1 uncultured Bacteroidales bacterium | reverse complement strand
ACCTGAGCATCAATCCAGGGCTCCTTGTCGTTGAGAAGAACTTCCACCGTAATCTCTTTGTCGGAGTTGTTAGTGTACTCGATGGACTTAGTGATGTTCGTTGTGTTCAGCACTGAGCCGTAGGTCAGGACACGGGTGTGGGCTGCCAGCGCGTCACCCATCTTCTGCGGGAAGCGGTTGACGCTTTGCTGCGTCTTAGGAATCACCTCACCGCGAATAGTCAGTTTCTTGGTAGGCTCCGAGGCGTTGGAGGTGATGGTGATGGTTTTCTGGAAACGACCCGGACGGCCATTCGGGTTGTAAGTAACGGTGATGTCACCGGTCTGCCCCGGCTCAATAGGAGTCTTGGTCCAAGTAGGAGTGGTGCAACCGCAAGAAGCGCGCACGTTGGACAGTACCAGCGGAGCCATTCCTTCGTTTTTGAAAGTGAAAATAGTGGTTACTCGGCCGTCAGCTTCGTTTATTTTACCAAAGTCGTGGTCTGTTTTTTCGAATGTGATAACCGGCTGCTGAGCGAACAACAGTCCGCAGACAGCCAGCAATGCAGTAGCTAAAAATGTACGTTTCATATCATTTGTATTTTTTTTGATTATTTCGTTGTTTTTATTACTCATTTGGTTCAATATTCAGGCGCTGTGCCACGTTTACTTCTTCAATGGCACGCAGCTCTTTGCATAGTTCTTCCACCTCGTTCGTGCTGTGAGTGTAGATGCGCACATTGCCCGAGAAAATACCATCTTTGCTGGTCAGGTCAATGCGCCCGATGTTCAAACAGAACTTCTGTGAAATCACCAACAATATCTCAATAACCATGCCAACTTTGTCGATTCCCTCGATGAAAATGGTGCATGGGAAACTATGTTTATCGGTGACTTTCCATTCTGCGGCATACAGTTGCTGGCCGTGTTTTGCCTTGAGTGCTTCGGCCTCGGGGCAATCGCGTTTGTGGATGGAAATCACGCCGTTATCCTCCATGAAGCCCAGCACATCATCTCCCGGAATGGGGTGGCAGCAAGGCGCTATCACATGCTCGCCGTTGAGCGAGTCGTCGGTAATGGTGATGCGGCGGCTGTGAGGCAGATACCGCAACGGATTCCATTTGCTGTATTCCTTCTTGTCAGGCTTTTTCTGCAAATCCGGAATCAGCACACCGTCGCGACGAAGGCGACGTTTGAGGTTTTCTTTGGCTTTGGCTGTCGTAGCCCAGTTGAGCCACTCCAACTGCGGTTTCTGCAGATGGGACGTCAGCACCTCCACCTGGTCGCCGCCCTGAAGCACATACGACAGCGGCTCCAGTTTATGATTGACCTTGGCTCCGATACAATGCTCGCCCAAATCGGTGTGGAGCATATACGCAAAATCCAAAGCCGTGGAGCCTTGAGGCATGATTTTTATCTCGCCATGAGGAGTGAACACAAACACTTCGTCTGCAAACAGATTCAGCTTGAATGTGTCCATGAAGTCAATAGCGTCGGGTTCGGGATGCTTGAGCATTTCCTGAATCGCGCGGATCCACTTATCCAACTCGCTCTCGTCCTCAAATCCTGTCTTGTATCGCCAATGCGCGGCTAGACCGCGTTCCGCAATCTCGTGCATACGTTCCGTACGAATCTGCACTTCCACCCATTCCCCGTCTTGCGTCATCAGCGTCACATGCAGAGCCTCGTAGCCATTGGCTTTCGGTGTGCTGATCCAGTCACGGATGCGCTCGGGATGGGGTTTGTAGTATTGCGTCAGCGCCGAATAAATCATCCAGCACTGGTCTTTCTCCGACATATCCGGATTGGGCTTGAAGATGATGCGAACCGCCAGCAAATCATACACTCCGTCAAACGGAACATTCTTGGTCTGCATCTTCTTCCAGATGCTGTAAACCGACTTGATGCGCGCCTCCAGCTTGAACTCATAGCCCATAGCCTTCAGCTTTTTGCGAACCGGTTCTGCAAACTTCTCGAATGTCTCCATTTGCAGATGTTTGTCGGCTTGCAGACGCTCTTCAATCTGTGCATATGTCTCGGGATGCTCGTATTTGAATGCCAGATTCTCCAACTCAGTCTTGATGGGGAAAAGGCCCAAACGATGTGCCAGCGGAGCATAGATGTACAGGGTTTCACCGGCTATTTTATATTGTTTTTCAACAGGTTGCGCTTCCAGCGTTCGCATGTTGTGCAGGCGGTCTGCTATCTTGATGAGAATAACGCGGATATCTTCCGACATGGTCAGAATCAGCTTGCGGAAGTTCTCTGCCTGAATGGAGGCTTGCTCGCCGAACACCCCACCGGATATCTTGGTCAGGCCCTCAACAATAGATGCTATCTTCGGTCCAAAACGTTGCTCAATATCTTCAACGGTGTAGTCTGTGTCCTCCACTACATCATGTAACAGCGCCGAACAAATCGAAGTGGAGCCCAAACCCATTTCCTTAACCACGATGCGCGCTACAGCAAGGGGATGCATGATATATGGCTCACCAGAACGCCTGCGAATGCCCGCATGTGCTTGCTTGGCAAATTCAAAACAATCCGTGATGAGTTCTATCTTCTGACGGTGAGGAGTCTGCCGGTAATCCTCCAGCAGGGCCTCAAATTCTTCCCGAATCATCAACTCATCATTCTCGGTATTTATAGTTTCGTATTTGTTCATATCTTCGATTTTAGCCAATTTGGGTGCAAAGTTACAACTTTTTTTTGACATACGCAAGAGTTTTAAAAAAAATTTTTTAACTCTCTCGTGTTTTTTTCTTTTCTTTCATTTTGACCAAGTATGAAATTTCCGTAAAATTTCACTTTACGTCTTTTGCTTCCTCACTCGAACGGCCTTGCTACGGTCTCCGTAAAAACATGAGACTGACTCGTGTCGGAATTTTTGCATTTTTTTGTCCTCCGACCACTTATGAAAATTTCCTCCCGAGATGGTTTCGAAATGCTCAAACAACTTTTTTTTTCGTTTTTTCTTGCATATGTCAAAAAAAAGCAGTACCTTTGCAGGCTGTTTTGTGCGGGCGCATGGATGCGCGCACCTGCAGTCACGCGTATTTATTAAGGAAACTACGAACGTACCTGATCGAATGAATTGGAGACAATACATTTTGCTGATAGCACTTCTCTGCGCCATGCCTTTGTTTGCGCAGAAGAATGCGCCTGCCAAAAAAGAGAAACCTTTTACCGTGGTTATTGATGCCGGACACGGCGGACATGACCCCGGTGCGTTGGGAAAGATAACGCAGGAGAAAAAGCTCAACCTTGATGTATCTCTGCTGCTTGGCAGGATGATTGAGGAAGAGTTCCCTGACGTGCGCGTTTGCTACACCCGAAAAACCGATGTTTTTCTTACTCTGCAGGAAAGGGCCGACTTTGTCAACAAAAACGGCGCGGACATATTTATCTGCATCCATACTAATGCCTCTGAGTCCCGCGATGCTGTAGGAGCCGAGACTTTCGTTCTGGGTATTGACAAGATGGCCAGTAACCTCAACGTGGCCATGCGCGAGAACGCTGTGATGTTGCTGGAGGATAACTACGAAACGACCTACCAGGGCTTCGACCCCAACAGCATCGAGTCCTACATCATGTTTGAACTCATGCAGGATCAGTATTTTGACCAGAGTTTGCAGTTCGCTACATTGGTGCAACAGCAGTTCAGCGGAAACCTCAAGCGTGCCGACCGCGGCGTACGTCAGGCTGGATTTTGGGTCCTTCACAAAAGTGCTTGCCCGAGCGTTCTCGTGGAAATGGGTTTTATCTCCAACACCGAAGAAGAGATTTATCTCGCTTCCATTGCCGGCAAAGAGCAAGTGGCTACTGCGCTCTACAATGCCTTTGTGACCTACAAGAACCAGATTGACAAGAAGAATGATTTGAGGGCTGTGCCCAAACAGCTGAAGCAATTCAAACAGCCATCCAAGTCGCAACCTGAAGAGAAGTCCGAAGAGAAAGCCGAAGTCAATACGGAGTTGAAAGACTCTGTCGTTGTGATTTCTGTGGACACAATCACGGCAAAAGCCGACACAACGCGCGTGGCACCTCCTGCCGCGAAAACTCAAAAGCCTGTCAGCGCTCCCGCAAAAGTGAGCAAGCCTGTTTACCGCGTACAAATCTTTGCATCGAGTAGGGTCCTCAAAGCCGGCGATGCTTCCTTCAAAGGACTTAAGAACTGCAAATATACACGCGACGGCAACTTCTACAAGTATACGTACGGAGAATGTGCCGACTACGTGAAAGCCGTTGAATTACAGAAACAAATAAAAGCCAAGTTCCCGGACTGTTTTGTCGTCGCTTTCATTGACGGAAAACAGATTCCGGTGAAGGAAGCACGAAAGATGTGACAACAACTGACATAACTAAAGACGAATATACAAACAATGATGAAGCATAAGAAAGAGATAATTGTGGCGGTCCTCGCCATACTTGCGTTATTTTTGCTCTATTTCGGGTTCAATTACTTGAAGGGCATAAATATCTTCAACAAAACCACTTATTATGTGGTGAAATTCGAGAAAATGAATGGTTTGGTGGCCCAGTGTCCGGTCTATGTCAAAGGCTACAAAGTGGGCATGGTGGACAACATTGTTTACGACTTTACCAAGCCGCAGTCTTTCACCGTAGAGTTCTCTGTCAACGACGACATCCGACTCCCCAAAGGAACCGAAGTGTCGCTTGTACCCGACGGACTCATCAGCGGTGAAGCACTCGAACTCATCATCCCTACTGACAGCATCACAGGCTGGTATGCCAAGGGCGACACGCTTCCATCGTCCATCACTCCCGGTATGTTGAATGCTGTTGCCGAAGCTGTGCTGTCACAGCTGAGCCCAATCCTGTCCAACCTCGACTCTGTCGTCAATGTGCTCCAGGAATCGCTCTCCAGGAAACAACTGCAGGATATCTTGGACAACGTGGACGGTACTATGGCTAATGTGAATGCCATCACACGCAAAGCGGACCGAATGATGGACCGACAGTTGCCGCAACTCATCGACACGATTCAACTGGCGATGAACGACATCCACCGCATCACGGAAAACCTCTCCGAGGCTGACCTCAAAGCCACTGTTGCGCGCGCCGATGAAGCTATTACCGAGGTGAAAAACCTCGTGGCTGCAGCCAACTCGGAACAGGGGACATTGGGCAAACTGCTCAAAGACAATTCATTGTACAACGATATTAACCATACAGTCAACTCTGCAGACAGCCTCCTTATCGACCTGAAAGCTAACCCCAAGCGCTATGTCCACTTCTCGCTTTGGGGAAATAATGACAAAGAAAAAGACAAGAAAAAATAATGGAAGACAAAGCCTCAGCATATTGGGACAAATGTAAGGACTTGCTGCGGGGAGAACTGACGGAATCGGCCTTCAGAACATGGTTCGCAGGCATTGAACCGCTCAGTTTTGAAAACGGTGTACTCAAACTGCAACTGCAAAGTCAGTTCGTGGCTGAATATATCGAAGACAACTACAGCAGTCTGCTTGGCCGTGTGCTGTTCCGTGTCTGCGGACCCGGGACAAGATTGGAGTACCGTATCCCCATCGACAGCACCTCCGGCATAGGAATCACTACATATAGCCAGGGAGTAGAGCAAGAAAAACTTCTTCTTGCGCGCCCGCCGCAGTCTCCTGCTTCTGTGGCCAAACAGATGCAGGAACCACAGTTGCCACAATTGGACAGCCGACTCAACCCCTCACAGACTTTCGACAGTTTTGTTCAGGGCGAAGTGAACCGCATGGCCAGAACTGTGGCGCTATCCGTGGCCCGTAACCCGGGGAAAACAGCCTTCAATCCGCTTTTTATATACGGTGGTTCCGGAGTGGGCAAAACTCACTTGCTCAACGCGATAGGTAATCAGGTCAAAGCGCTTTATCCCGACAAACGCGTGCTTTACTTTAGCGCCAATGACTTCAAGATGCAGTATATGGCTGCGTCACAAAACAACAAACTGGCAGATTTCCTCGGCTTCTATCAGTCGATAGATGTATTGCTGATGGATGATATTCAGTTTATCAAGAACCTGGACAGAACGCAGGAAGTGTTCTTCCATATTTTCAACCATCTTCATCAGTCCGGCAAGCAGATTGTGCTCGCTTCGGACAAGTCGCCACTGGAAATCAAGGATGTGGACGAGCGTTTGATTACCCGTTTCAAATGGGGCTTTTCGGGAGAATTGCATCGTCCTGATTTCAGTTTGCGCCGGGATATTCTGAAGAACAAAGTAGAGCGAGATGGTGTGTCGCTCAGCGACGAGGTAATAGATTTCATTGCCAAAAACGTGCGTGACAATGTGCGCGATTTGGAAGGTGTGCTCGCTTCGTTGTTGGCCTATTCCACGCTTTCCGACGAGCAGATAAGTCTCGATCTGGCGGAACGTGTGGTGAACCAATTGGTAGATGTAACTATCGCTACCATTACGGTGAACAACATCATGGACGCTGTCTGCGAAGAGTTTGGCGTTACTACTGAACAGATACTCTCGCTCAGTCGCCAGAAAGAAGTGGCACAAGCAAGGCAAGTGGGGATGTATCTTACGCGCAAACTGCTGAACAAACCGCTTATAGAGATTGGAAACTGTTTTGGCGGACGCACACATGCTACGGTACTCCACGCTATCTCCTGCGTGAAAGAGGAGATGAGCGTTGCACCCGTTTTCAAAAGACAAGTAACACGACTGGAAAGTCGATTAGTCAAATAGCCTATGGAAGAACAGAAATACATCGTTTCGGCGCGCAAATACAGGCCGTCAACGTTTGAGACGGTGGTAGGGCAGAAGGCACTAACGGAAACTCTCCGCAATGCTATCCGCTCCAACCATCTCGCTCACGCCTACCTCTTCTGCGGCCCCCGTGGAGTAGGTAAGACCACTTGCGCCCGAATCTTCGCCAAGACCATCAACTGCCTGTCGCCCAATGCCGACCACGATGCTTGCAACCAGTGTGAGTCCTGCGTAGCATTCAACGAGCAGCGTTCGTTCAATATCCGCGAACTGGATGCTGCCAGCAACAACTCGGTGGACGACATCCGCAGCCTGATTGACGAGGTACGTATCCCTCCTCAGGTCGGCAAATACAAGGTGTACATCATCGACGAGGTTCACATGCTCTCGCAGGGAGCCTTCAATGCGCTTCTCAAAACGCTGGAAGAACCTCCTTCATATGCCATCTTCATCCTTGCAACAACTGAGAAACACAAGGTTCTTCCTACGATTCTCAGTCGCTGTCAGGTGTTCGATTTTGCACGAATCACCATTGCTGACATCGTGGGACATTTGCAGTATGTGGCTGCGCAAGAAGGCGTGCAAACAACCGAAGAAGCCCTCAACGTCGTTGCACAAAAGGCTGACGGAGGTATGCGCGACGCCTTGTCTATCTTCGACCAGCTGGTAACCTTCTGTGGCGGAAATATCACCTACGAACAGACTATCAACGTGCTGAATGTGCTCGACACGGAGTACTATTTCCGGTTGGTGGATGCTGCCCTTGCGGGCAAAATCTCGGATGCGTTGTTGCTCTTCGACGAAGTGTTGAGCAAAGGCTTCGATGCAGGCCATTTCGTCAGTGGCTTCACAAGTCACCTGCGTAATGTGCTTGTCAGCAAAGATGCTGCTACAGTTAAACTGCTCGAGGTCAGTGAATCAGTTCGTCAGCATTATGCTGAACAGGCCGGACGTTGTGCTGCGCCGTGGATTCTCAAAGCATTGGAGGTGATGGGACAGTGTGATATCAATTACCGTACAGCGCGCAATAAACGCTTGACGGTAGAACTATCGCTGGTGAAACTCTGCTCTCTGGTTATGCCTGAGATGAACGCGCCAGCTCCTGCTCCGCAACCCAAAACCGCTCAGCAACCCGCTCCCGCACAAAAACCACAGCCGGCCCCAGTTCCCGCTCCCTCAGCTTCAGCTCCAGTTCCCTCAGCTCCTGTTTCCGTTCCTGCAGCGCCGGCTCGACCCGCAGCTCCCAAGCCCGTAGCTGTGCCATCTGCCGCACCGCAAAGGACGCAGACCGCTTCTATTCCAGGTGTACCCAAACAGGTGGCAGCCCCGGGAGTGCCTATTCCCAAACCCGTTACTCCTCCCAAGACGACTTCCGACAGCCAACCTGCTGGTCAAAACAGCCCTTTTTCCCAGGAGCAATTGGCTAACGCTTGGACTCAACTGCAATCGCTACCCGCTTTTCAAGGTAGCGAACGACTCCTTGCCGTGCTCTCAAACATAGCCCCGACACTGACCACAATGCCTGCGTTTAAAGTCGTACTCCTCAATACCTATCAGGAGAGAGACCTCAATCGCGAGAAACCTGTGATTTTACAGTTTCTCCGCCGTCAGCTTCACAATGATGGCGTGCGCATGGAAGTGGAAGTGAACGAAATGAAAGTTGAAAAAGTGCCTTATACACCACAAGAAAAGTTTAATCTGATGGCTCAGAAGAACCCGAACTTGCTCGGTTTTGCGCAGACGTTTGATCTGCAGTTCTCCTCGTGAGTCGAAATAAGATAAATGTATCATGAAAAAAGTTTTTAGTTTGGTATGTCTGGTGGCATTAACGCTGAGTTTGCATGCCGTAAACTTTCGCTTTGCCTTGCTGACAGATATCCATATTTCTCCTTCCAATCCTTCTCCTTTGGAAGACCTTCGCCGCTCAATAGACGATATCAAATCGCTGGATAGCATTGATTTTGTGCTCATTTCCGGTGATGTCACCGAAGCCGGTGACCGTTATTGTATGGAGTTGTGCAAAGAGCAGTTCAAGCGTTTGAACGTTCCGTATTTCGTGACAAGCGGAAACCACGAAACCACTTGGTCAGAGTCCGGATGCACCGATTTTGATAAAGTGTTCGGCTCCAGTCGGTTCTGTTTCACCCATCGCGGCATTTGCTTCGTTGGTTTTAACACAGGTCCGATTCTGAAAATGGCTGACGGGCACGTTTCCCCTCAGGACGTCTCTTGGATGCGTGAACAACTGAATTTGTGCAAACCGGGAACACCGGTAATCGCCATAACGCACTATCCCCTGCAGGAAGGTGACGTGGACAATTGGTACGATGCTACCGATTTGCTGCGCAAATACAACACGCAATGTATCATTGGTGGCCACTATCATCGCAACCTGCTCTACAATTGTGACGGAATTCCCGATGTGCTCTGCCGTTCCAATTTGCGTGACAAAAAACCTGTCAATGGATACACAATCATATCTGTTGGCCCGGACAGCATTCGTTTCGCTGAAAAAGTCATAAATGATAGTCCTGTTCAGTGGCTCGCGCTGCCGATGGGACAAATGAACTACGGCGAACCCAATCCGGACATTCGTCCTTCCTACGCTGTCAACGAAGAGTTTCCGAAGGTGAAAGAACTTTGGCGAGTGCCCATTGGAGTAGGTATTTATGCTGCTCCCGCACGGCACGATGACAATGTGTTTGTAGGTGACGACTATGGCGTTTTGCATTGTCTGAATTTCACTACGGGCCAAGAGCGCTGGCGTTTTCAGACAGACTCGCGCATCAATTGTACGCCTGCTATCCACGAGAGTAGGGTAATGTTCGGTTCTACTGATGGCAACATCTATTGCCTGGATGAAATGACCGGCAAACGTCTTTGGACGTTCCCCACAGAGAAGGCCGTGATGGGATGTCCTGTCATCGCCAACGTGCAGATGAAGAAAGCGTTGCTTATCGGAGGCAGCGACGGATGTTTCCGCGCCATCGACATCCGAACCGGACGCGAGATTTGGAAGTTCGATCAACTGAAGGGTTATTGTGTTTCGCGCCCGTGTGTATATAACAATAAAGTCTATTTCGGCGCTTGGGATTGCTATTTCTACGCACTTAATCTGCAGGACGGTACTCTGGTCTGGAAATGGAGCAATGACCGCTCTTCCGACAAATTCTCTCCTGCTGCTGTTTGGCCTGTGGCAAGCAACGGCAAGATTTTCATCGTCGCGCCTGACCGCGTGTTTACTTGTTTGAACGCAGAAACCGGCGAAGTCGTTTATCGCACATCCCAACACGTCGTTCGCGAGAATATTGGCATCTCCGAAGACGGAAGTATGGTCTATTCGCGCTGCATGTGGGACTCGGTACAAGCCATGGACGCACGCACCAACGAGCCCAAAACGCTTTGGAAAATCAACGCCGGCTACGGATATGACCATGACCCCTCAATGATGCTTTGCAAAGAAGGTGTCATCATCTTCGGAACCAAGAATGGACTCATGTATGGCATTGCGGGAAGAGAGATGATTTGGCATCACAAGATTGTGCCGGGAGGAACCATCCTCTGGAAACACAAGATTGGTAATTGCGTCGTTAATACCATCTGTCCTATCAATGCGCGTGAGTGCTTAATCACGTCTTCCGACGGCAACGTAATTCGTCTGAAAGCCAAATAATATGATGCTGACCGATTTCTTGCCTACAACCCGCAAAG
>ONXE01000044.1 GCA_900321775.1 uncultured Bacteroidales bacterium | reverse complement strand
GTGACGTTCATGGCCGACACTATCGTGGGCAAGACACTGTCCGTAGAGGACCTGCAGGAGCAAGGGTTTGCGGGCATCTTCGTGGCATCGGGCGCAGGCTTGCCGCGGTTCATGAACATCCCGGGCGAGAACCTCATCGGCGTCATGTCCAGCAACGAGTACCTCACGCGCGTCAACCTGATGGGCGCAGCCGAGGCCGGGCACGACACGCCGGTGATGAAAGGCAAGCACGTGGTGGTGGTAGGCGGCGGCAACACAGCTATGGACTCCGTGCGTACAGCACGACGTCTGGGCGCTGAAGCCACTATCGTCTATCGCCGAAGCGAGGAAGAGATGCCTGCCCGTCTGGAGGAAGTTCATCACGCCAAAGAAGAGGGCGTGCGTTTCCTTACGCTCCATAATCCCGTGGAGTATCTGGGCGACGAGAAAGGTCGCGTAAAGCAAGTGCGTCTGCAGGTGATGGAATTAGGCGAGCCCGACGCTTCGGGTCGTCGCAGCCCTGTGCCTGTGGAAGGCAAGATTGAGACGCTGGATGTGGATGAGGTAATCGTGGCTATCGGCGTTTCGCCCAACCCGATTATCCCCAACTCGGTGAAAGGACTGGATATCAGCCGCAAGGGCACTATTGTCACAGACGACAACCTGCGCGCGCAGTTCCTTGAACAGAGAGCCTCTGCCGACAATGATACTGAGAGTGTAGACCCCGGTGCGAACCCGGTGATGTATGCCGGCGGCGACATTGTCCGCGGCGGAGCCACAGTGATTCTGGCTATGTCCGACGGGCGCAAAGCAGCAGCCGCGATGCACGAAGAATTGTCGAAGGGCTAACGCCCGTTAAAGGTCAAAGGTCTAAAGTCAAAAAGAAACAAGCCGGCTCTCAGAGTCGGCTTGTTATGTGGAAGCACGCTTGTTTTTTCTCGTACTTGACGTAGATATGACCGGCGCGTTGCTCGTTGAGGAGTATCTGCGCCAAAGCCAGTTGCAGGTTGCCTTCGTGCATGTATTTGTCGCACTCCTCGGCTTTCTCGAAGCGGGTGTAGGTGATGTCGAACGTCGTGCCGTAGCAGTGGGCCGAATTCTCCGACGCGTTGACATTGCCGCTGCGCTGCAGTTTCTTTACGTCCTCCTGGGTCCGAAGCAGCGAAGTGAGAATGAACTTGTAGTGAGGCAGGTCGTTCCGTTTCAGCAGGTCCGCCCACGCATCGCCGATGGCATCCAGCTCACGCGCCGCGCCCGGGCAGAGGTAAGGGATAGAATGCGACAGCGGGTCCACCACGTAGTTCTTGCAGTCCTTGATATGAACCATCTTGCCGCGCATGTCCTCCACGGCCTCACGGTCGGCAGGAATACTCTTCAAGCCCGATTGCGCTGCCGCGGACAAGTGATGGTCGTTGCGGTCGTTGAACTTGGCGGCAAAACTGAAACTCCGGCCCGGATAGCTGACCAACGTACCCTCATGCGGGTTGTATCCGTACTTGCCCGAGAGGGTAGGGCGCGACTCGTGTTTGGCAACGGGTTGCTCTTTCGGCCGGTTGTTCAGCCATGTGTTCAGGCTGTCCGCGCCCCAGAAAAACAGGATGCCCAGTACGAATCCCAACGCCAGATAGAGCGAGCGTTTGCCCTTCATGAGGTTTGGCCTCTTCGGCATGTCCGGGAAGCGAATCTTCTGTATAGGAGTAGGCTTGTTATCCATTCTTTGTCTTAAAAGAAACGATTATTCCATGTGAACCAAACGCATAAACTCTGCACGGGTGGCCGGATCATCCCTGAAGTCGCCGAGCAGGCAACTGGAAATCATATATCCTTGTTTGCGCGCACCGCGGCTCTCCTTGCACATGTGTCGGCCCTTGAGTACCAGCGCAATACCTTGTGGCGGATACTCGTCGCCCAATGCTTCGAGCAACATGTTGACGATGTCGCGGGCCAAGCGTTCCTGTATCTGCAGGCGACTGGCGCAGTAGTCCACGACGCGGCCTATCTTCGACAAGCCGAGGATGCGCCCTTTTTCATTGGGAATATAGGCGAAATAGTATTGGCCAAAAATGGTGCGACAGTGGTGTTCGCACAGCGAGTAGAACTCGCCCTGATCGATGATCATGTCGTCGTAAACGATACCATCGCGGCCGTTGGCAAACGTGGTGATGGTGGGTTTTTGCGCAGGGTCATAGCCGCGGAAGATTTCCTTAAACATCTTCAGCATGCGGTCCGGTGTACTCTGTAACCCCTCGCGATTGGGGTCTTCCCCGATGTATTCCAGCAGGTCAATGATATGTTGCCTGGCTTCTTGTTCTGTTATCTTCATCTTATGGTTATCTTATGGTCATCTTATGGTTGCCTTTGCCAGATACTCCTGCTCCGGTTGTCCGGGAGTCGGAATAAGCGTGGCTTTGTTCATTACGTTCAAGGCGGCAAGGTCCATGATCGTACTGTATCCCGAGCGGGCGATGATGTTCCCAGCACCTAACAGTGCCTCGGCGAGGGCTTCGTCGCCCAAGTAGGGCATCAGCGTGACGTTCTGTCGGCGCATAGTTGTCAGCGGCTCTTTCATCAGTCCCCGTACGAGGAGCACCTGTTCGGCTCTGCCTTGCCATTCGCGCAACAACCGCCCTTCGAGGAGCGAGCGCTGCGGCTCCGGGCCCGAGAGGACGATTACCACCTCGTATTGCCTGTTCGGGGTCACGGACCGATAATCCGTAAAACGGCTGAGCGGGCCTATGAAACGCACTTCGTTGTTTTGCCATTTCGTTGTGTGGTGGCTCAGCAGACCGGAGAGGTTGTTCTCGCCTTCGTAGTCCGGCACCCATGTCTCAGTGAAACGTCGTGCCAGGCGGCTATGCCATCTTTCCGTCAGCCCCTCCAACCAACACCAAGGCCGGGGTAGCATGATGTGCAGTTGGTGTGTCATGTACACACTCTTCGTCCGGCGGGTGTAACAGCCGAAACGGTTGTCCGAAATCATTATGTCAAACGACTCCTTCCGTATTATCTCTTCCAGCAGTCGGTGGTCCTTTCGTGCCCAGCGAATCAGCCCCGGCAGAGCCTTTAGCATGGCTCCCACTTGCCTTTTTCGGGCCGAGTAGCGCAGTTCCAACGGCGCCAGATGGTAGTAGCGCAGGTTGGGGAAATGTTTTCTGAGCAACAGGAGCGAGTCGCCGTCTCCTGCCAGCACCACTTCATCGCCGTTTCGCAGGTAGCGAATGACGAGAGGGACGCAACGGCTGGCGTGTCCAAGTCCCCAATTCATAGGAGCGACGAGCACCTTCATAATTAACAATTAATAATTAACATTTTTTGCTAACTACAGACCATTACGTCGAAGCCCTCGTCTTGGAGGGGTCGGGCGATGGCGTGCATCTCGTCCGGACTGATTTTCTCAAGCGTCTTGACCGGCGTAGCACGGTCGATGACGTAGATCATGATATGCTCGGGTTTGAGTCGTCTAACCGCGGCATACCAGGCCTCCAGTTCCTCGGGCGTGGTGTTGTCGATATGCCCGAGCAGGTAGTCCTTGCGGCACGGATTCGGACTCGTGACATCCCCTCGCAGGAAACAGGTCTGCAAGGTGAATTGACCGTGGAACATGTCTAACAATTCTATTATACGCTTGGCCGTCAGTTCGGTGTTAACCGGCTGGTCGATGAGGCGCATGGTGGGCGTGAGGGCCGAGTCCAACTTGAGGATGCGGTTGTCGCACATCATAAGGGCGAGTCGCACGTCCTCGCGGCCTAATTGTGTAGAGTTGCTGAGTACAGACACTTTGGCCGTGGGACAGTAGGTGTTGCGCAGATGGCAGGTGTCCTCGATGATACTGCGAAACTCGGGATGCAACGTCGGCTCTCCATTGCCGGAAAAGGTAATCACATCCGGCGTAACGCCCTCGGCCTGAAGTGCCTGCAGTTTCTGCTCCAGCGCCAAGGCTACTTCGGAGCGGGTAGGCAAGAGGGGATTTTCCACTTTGCCATTGAAACCGCACTCGCAATACACGCAGTCGAAGGTGCAGAGTTTAGCCTCTGTCGGCATAAGGTTCATGCCGAGCGATATACCCAAACGTCGGCTGTGAATAGGCCCATATACGATTTGGTCGAACAACATTATTTTTTTCTTTTTCTGTCAAACGAGGCGCGGGCAGCCAACAGAGCCTGATGCACTTCCGGCGCCATATTCTTTTCTGTTTTCAGCCGCATGTCGCAGATATTAAACTTCAGTGCATTAAGCAGAACATACGCGTCTTTGGCGTAGTTTTCCGAGGTCTCGTTGGAGATGATTGACGCCACAAACGAGGCCAACTCCTGATCGGAGTGCAAGGTAAACCACTGAACTGTATCGAAGCCCGGGTCGGTAAAATGACTCTCGTATTCGCTTAAAACCTTGCCCACCAACGGGTTTTGCGGCAACATTCCATCCTCGCGCAGACCGTTGATGAGGAACATGCCTATCGGCAGATAGGTTCCGTCCTCATTGTCCGCGTATTTCTCGTTGCCGTGTTCCACAATCATCTGCGCTATTTCCAGAAAGTTCTGCTCTATCTTGCGGAGGAAAACCGTCTCCTGTTCTCCTTTTTTAGCGGGAGAAGGTGCGGTAGAGTCCTTAAGGTTCTTAAAGTCCATAGGTTCTTTAAGGACTTGAGGATCAGCGTTGGCTTGGGAGGACTGAGCATAGGACACGGCATTGCGGGCGCGGATTTTCTCCTCCACGTACCTCTTGCGAGCCGCGGCGATACTGCGCGCCACAATATCTTCTTTCATGCCCACGATACTCGCCAACTCCTGCGTGTACAATTGTTGCTCGACGCTGTTGGAGATAATGGCGATGGTGGACATGATATGGTTGATTTCCTCGAACCGGCGCGTGTTGTCCGTACCCGCGGGATTGAGGCACACCTGCACCATATATTGGACAAAATCCATGGAGTTGGTGCGGACGTAGTCGCGGAACTCCTCCGCCGTATGTTTGCGGGAGAAAGAGTCGGGGTCGTCGCCGTCGGGGAAGAGCATGACTTTGACTTGCATACGCTCCTCGAGGAACATATCGATGGCCTTAAGCGCAGCGTGTATGCCGGCCGCGTCGCCGTCGTAAAGGATTGTCACGTTGTTGGTGAAGCGGTGTATCTTGCGTACATGTCCTTCGGTGAGAGCCGTTCCGCCGGAGCAAAGGACATTCTCTATTCCTGCCTGATGCATCGATATGACGTCCATCTGCCCCTCAACCAGGTAAGCCATATCTTGTTTGCTGATGGCGTTTTTGGCCTGATAGATGCCGTACAACTCGTTGCGTTTGGAGTAGATGAGCGACTCCGGCGAGTTGACGTACTTGCCCACATCTTTGCGGTCCGTCATGATACGTCCGGCAAAACCCACAATCTGACCCGAGACGCTGAAGATAGGGAACATCACGCGTGCGGAGAAACGGTCGAAGAGACGGCCTTGTTCGGTTTTGCAGGCGAGGCCAGTGCCCAGACTCTTCTGCATGTCCTGCGGGTCGGGCACGTTGACAAGGTATTTCTCGGTGTAGCCGGCCTCTTGCGCTGCGCGAGTAAGCGGGTTGCCTTTTTCCGGCGAGAACCCTAACCCGTAGGCGCGAATCGTCTCGTCGCGCAGTCCGCGCTGATGGAAATAGGCGAGGCCGACAGCCTGACCTTCCTGCGTGTCCCACAGTTGCTGCTGGAACCACTCACCCGCCCATTTGTTCAGGGCGAACATCGACTCGCGGTCGTCATGGCGCTGCTGATCCTCTTCGGACATGGCGCGCTCTTCCACGGTGATGTTGTATCGGGCACAGATCTTCTTCACGGCCTCGGTGAACGAGCAGTTCTCCATCTTCATCACGAAACCGATAGCGTTGCCACTCTCGCCGCAGCCGAAACATTTGTATATGCCTCGTGGCGGGTTGACGTTGAAGGACGGCGTACGCTCCTCGTGGAACGGACAAAGTCCTATCAGGTTAGCCCCACGGCGACGAAGGGTGATGTAATCGCTCACCACCTCTTCGATGCGCATAGTGTTCTTGGCGCGCTCTATGGTTTCCTGCGTGATCATTTGTAACCCTTAACCTGTAACCTGTAACCTTTACCCTTGAACCATCAATCGAACTGCCAGAAGTAGATACCCAACTTGATCTGCCACTGGTCCAGACGGCCCTTGCGATTCCAGCCGGTCTCAGAACCGGTGTTGAAGAAATTGTCCTTATAGATAGGCATGATGCCAAAGTCGTAACCGCCGCGGATGAAATAGCGCTTGTACTGGAAGACAGCCCCCACACCCCAGGTAACGTTCACGCGGTTGTAATCGGGTTTGCCGTCGTGGTCCTCGTCAATCTTATAGACATCCACCTTATAGTCATCCTGGATTTTGTCTCCGAGTTTTTTGCGGTAACGGAACGTGTTAGCCAGACCCACCTGCAAAGTCGGACCGGTGTAGAGTCCCAGATAGGTGTATTTGGCTATCACAAACTTGTACTGCCAGTCAACAGGAATCTCCAGTTGGTGGAAGTTGTGGTCTTCTTTGGTCCTTATCGCAGCTGAATTCTTGTCAACCGTCCACGGACCGATATGGGTACTATGGGTGTAGTTGAGGCTTGATGACACGCCGAAACCTTTGATGATATTGGTCTCGTAGATGACACCCAGTTTGATACCATCTGTGGCCTGGCGGGTCAGTTTAGCTGCGCTGCTCGAGGCACGGTAGTACATCACAGGCTCGGCAAAGCCTACGTTAAAACCAAGATTGGTTGTCCCTTCTTGTGCAAAGAGGGCCGTGACAAAAATCAGTGCTATTGACGTTAAAAATAGTTTCTTCATATTCTATTGATTATTAGTTTCTTTTCTTTAGTTTCCCACGCTCGGCGGGAGGGGGTGTAGGAGGGGTATTTTTGTCAATCGTCCCAAGCCCGTTCGAAGGTGTATCGGAGACGGTCTCATTCCCCTCGGGATTCTCTTCGGTTGCCGGAGACGGTTTGGCAGGGCTGAGGAACACATCGCCGGGCTTGCGCGGACGCAGGTCATCGGCCCAGAAAAACTGGCTCAGATGCGTCTCATTCTCCGACAGATGGTCTATGGGATACATCGTGCCGGTAGTGGTAGTGGTGAAGACCACATGGTCCACTTTCTGGTCCTTGATGTACAGTTTGACAAACGACGACTGTGTCTTGTTGACGCCCAGCCAGTCGCCGGTTTTCTCGTCCTGCGGGAAGAAGACCGTCTCGGCGTTGCCGGTCACATCCACTTGCCTGAGTTCACCGTCGCGGATATAGGCAAACATCTCCTTGCCCGCCATCTGGTTGTAGTACTTGGGCGTCTGTTGCTGAATGGCGATACAATCGCCGATGCCGTGCGCATAATCGACGGTAGAGTCCTTGAAATAGATGTCTATATGCTTGGCCGCAATCTGTTGGTTGTCTGACCAGCAGATAGGTTTGCCGAAGAGCATCATTATCGAGTCGCGCGAGTTGTAGATAGCCGAGTCGCACACGGCTTGCATGTCCTCGCGATAGACGCGGGCACCGTAATAACCGCGGATCTGACGGTAACTGGTGTCCACCAGCACCGTGTCAAACTGGCTCAGCGTGTCGAGTGAGGCCAGCAGAAGCGTGTCGAAATAAGGGACCTCTTCTGTGAAAAGCGTATCCGCATGCATGTAGGTGAAGGCAGTCGAGTCGGACCAGTCCACCATAAGAGCGGAGTCGGTGGCATAGCCGTGCGAGCCGATGGAGTCGCGCCGTTCGTACATCTCGCCATAGTTGCCGTAGAGGGTCACATGTTGCGCCGAATCGGTCAGTTCCATGTTGTTCCACGCTTGTCCGAAGCCCTGTTTCTTGTCGTAATAAATGGTGTCGCCAATCATCGTCTTGCCATCGCTGTGCTCGATAAAAGAGCGGTTCAGCAACTTGGATTTCTCAGTGTTGGTGTTGTACCAACCGAGCGTCGTGGTGATAGTCGTCTCTTCCTCGTAGAGGATAGTGGTTGGGCCGAGAATGTCCGCCACATGGGTCTGCGTGTTATACTTGAGCGTATCCGCATCCATGACAAAACGGTCGTTGATCAGGTGGACGTTGGTCTTGAACAGCGCCTGACTGAGTTTGGACTCGTATTGTCCCCACGACGAAGTAAGCACATTCAGCGAATCGCTTATCTGCCCGCCGGTCCAATACCAGGCTATATCCGCCACGCGGTCGTAGTTGAGCGAGTCTGTCACGAGGATAGTGGCCTTATCTACCAGCCGCACATTCTCCCGCATGCGCGCAAACTTGGTGTCGCCGTTGTAGTGGAGTTGGTCGCTGTAGCCAAAGAGGGTGTCGCCTTGCACGAAACGCACATTACCGAAGGCATCAAGGCTGTTCTGTTCCTCGTAGAAATACGCATAGTCGCAGTACATATACGCGTCCTCATGACGGAACTGCACATCGCCCGTCAGCAGCTGCGCTCCGGGGAAGTTCTCGTCATCAAACTGCAACGTCTCCGCGTGCTCCAGGTACACCAATGTCTGGCCTTGCGCCGGAACAAAGAGCAAGGAGCCAAGGACAAGGACGAATACTATGTAACTTTCAACTTTCAACTCTCAACTATTCATGCAGCCATCCCGGGTACTGGAAATCGCAGCCGCGCCAGTTGGGATCGATGGAGATATAGGTCTCTTTCTGCTTCTTGCGAATCCACTGCTCCAGCGTCTCCGCGCCAAGTCTTTGCTCGAGCAGACCACGGATTACCTGGTAGTCGTCCGTGAGGTTGGCTTTGTGGGCGGGCACTTTGGATTTGAGTTTGACGATAGCCACCACCTCCTTGTTCTTGGTCTTGTCCATCATCACAAAAGGCGAACTGATTTCACCCACGTTCATGTTGTATATCTGCCGTGCCACCTCGGGCGGAAGGTCCTGGTACTCGAACTTCGACGAACCGTTCACTTCGTTGCTCATCAGGCCCGCGTTCATCACCGTGTTCTTGTCTTGCGAGAACTTGGCCACAGCCGACTCAAACGTAGCTTTGCCGCTGCGGCACACGTCGGCGATAGTGTCCAGACGACGTATGGCCTCGTCTTTGTCGGTATAGGAGATACGCGGCTTGAGAAGGATGTGGCGGCAATTGATACGCTCACCTTTCTTCTCGATAAGCTGGATGATATGATAGCCATACTCGGTCTGCACAATACGACTCACGCGCTTGGGGTCGGTCAGGTTGAAAGCCACTTCGGCAAACTCAGGCACCAGTTGACCTTTGCCCACGAAGCCCAACTCGCCGCCGCGTTTGGCCGACTCGGTGTCCTCACTGTAGAGGCGTGCCAACATCGAGAAATCGGCCGAGCCGCTGTTGACACGTTCGGTATATTCGCGCAGACGACTCTTGATTCGCTCCGTCTCCTCCACAGGCACCGGCGGCTCGAAACTCAGGATCTGCACCTCCACCTGCGCCGGAATCATCGGCAACGAGTCGTCCGGCAGCGTGTTGTAGTAGCGGCGAATCTCACCCGGGGTGGGGTTGACCGACTGAATGAGTTTCTGTTGCATCTGCTGCACAATCATCTGATTTCTCACCTGAGTCATCATCTCCTCGCGGATATCCGTACTGGTCTTGCGGAAGTACTCCTCCATCTTCTCTTTCGAGCCAATCTGGTTGAGGTAGTAGTTCATACGCATGTCCACCTGGTGCATCACCGTGGTTTCGTTGACCGCGATAGAGTCCAACTCGGCTTGGTGAAGATACAGTTTCTGAATAGCCAACTGCTCCGGAATGACACAGTACGGGTCGCCGGGAATAGGTGTGCCCTCGTACTGCGCACGCAGGCGTTCCTCCTCCACTTCGCTCAGCAGAATAGCCTCGTCGCCGACGATCCAGATCACCTCGTCTATGACAGTGCCTTCAGCCGCTGCCACCAGAGCCAGGCTCAGCATCAGACTCATTAGTATGTTTCGTTTCTTCATATGGTTGTTGTATTTCTACTCGTGCTTATATATCTTCAGTTTGTAGTCCTCCGCATCCTCATACAGCTCGTCGCGGTAGTTGCGGATAAAATCTACCTGCCGCTTCTGCAGAATGGCGGCGCGGATCTGTGGTTCGGCGTAATCCAAAGGCATGGGTTCGCCCACGAAATGCTTGTCGGTAATCTGCAGCATGTAGATGGCCGCCGAGTCGCGCATCTCGATAAAATCGTTGTTCTTCATCTTCTGCGAGAAGTTGGCCTCCATGATTGGCATGCGTATGATAATCTGGTTAACGCTGACCCATTCGTTCGTAAACAGCTGATAACCTGTTGCGTAGTGGTAGGCATATTTCTCGATATGCTCGATGTTCTCGTCGGGATCTTGCAGCCATTTCTTCACTCTGTCAGGATGAGGAGCGTCCTGCGGAATGATTATCAACACGCCTTTCAATATATCCTCATGCAGACGGTAGAGGTCTTTGTTGGCCTCATAGAACGACAGCACATTGGCCTCAGACACATACTGCGGCATTTTCCTCTCCAGCAACCGCTCTTCATAGCGATGCACATACAGCGAGCGACGATAGTCCTCCACCAGTGCCTCCAGCTCCGGGTCCTCGTGCGCGTGCGCTTTATCATAGAAAAGGATGTCCGTTGCCCATTGGCGAATATAGGCATCGGCCATGCGTACCGAGTCCTCGTTATCCACTGCCAGATTGGTCACAGCCTCCAGTTCTGAGCGGAACATCTTATGCGTGCCCAATTCGGCCACCACCTCGTCCCCTCCGGTCAACTGAACTCGCCGTTGGTGGAGACGCGCACAGGACAACATACTAAGCGCCAAACATATACATAGTACTTTCTTCATACTTCTCTATACACAAATTCTTTGCCAAACCCGTGCGCAAGTCCCATCTGGGCGCTTCCACTCCCTGAAAAACCTCTTTTTTACTCACCTCCACATGCACTTCGTCGTAGATACCGGTACTGATGATGTAGTTCAGAACAGTAGCTCCGCCTTCCACCAGCACGCTGTGGATGTTCCGTTTGGCCATATCCTCCAGCACAAAAGTCCAGTCGGTGTTATCCGAATAGACCAGCCAGCCCTCATAATCCTTGCCTTCGGGATGACGGTCCAGCGCTACACGTATCGGGTCGCGCCCGGACCAGCGGGTCGTCTTGAGCCGGGGATGATCTTTCTCCACCGTCCCTGCGCCCACCAGTATCGCCATGTTCTCCGCGCGCATCTTGTGGACCAGTTGTTTGGTCAGAGGCGAACTGATGACCAATGGTCCTTCATCGCCGGCAACCCGCCTGTCGATGAAACCATCCTTGGTCTGCGCCCACTTGAGGATCACATACGGACGGCGCTTTTCCATCAGGCAGAGAAAGCGTTTGTTCAGCTTCCGGCAGTCCTGCTCCAGCACGCCCGTCACAACCTCTATCCCCGCGTCGCGAAGCATCCGGATGCCCCTGCCGCTAACCAGTGGATTGGGGGCCAGCATGCCCACAACCACACGTTTTGGGCGCTTCTTCAAAATCAACTCGGCGCACGGCGGCGTCTTGCCGTAATGGCTGCACGGCTCCAGACTCACGTACAGCGTAGCCTCGTGAATCTCCGCCTCCGTGACGCCGCGGCGCTCTGCGTCCTCAAAACAACGAACCTCGGCATGCGGGCCGCCGAAACGCTCGTGCCAACCCTCTGCTAAAACGCGTCCGGCGGGAGCTGCCAACACAGCCCCCACCATAGGATTAGGCGCGACGTAGTACTCGCCTATC
>ONXE01000001.1 GCA_900321775.1 uncultured Bacteroidales bacterium | reverse complement strand
CTTGTCGAGGAAGCCGGTCCGTTTCAAAATGAAATATGGAAGGATGCCTATATTCCGCTTTGGCTGGTTGAGGTAGGGAGCCCCTGCCCAATACACAAATATCCCAATATCATTCGGGGCTTTTTGAAGTACAAAGTTGTATCTATCAGAAAAGAAAAGGAGCCAAAGAAATGAAACGAGCCTACAGCCCGAAAGAAATAGCCAAGAAGACCTACAAGACGCTGCCGTGGGGTGGCAGGTGGGAAGAATCCTTCGGTTTGCCGGAGGAGAACTCCACCTGGTTCATCAGCGGCGCGTCTGCCAGCGGCAAGAGTTCTTTCGTGATGCAACTGGCCTACGAACTGACCCACTACGGGCAGGTGCTCTACCTGAGTTATGAGGAGGGGCTGAACCAAAGTTTCCAAGAGCGTATGCTGCGGTTTGACCTTGACAAGAAGCAGGGCTGGTTCCGAGTGGTGACCAGTGACACCGTGGAAGACCTGACAGAGCGTCTGAAGAAGCGACACAGCGCGAAGTTCATCATCGTTGACTCGTTCCAGGACGCAGGCTGGGAATGGCCGGAAACGAAAGCCCTGCTTGAAGCCTTCCCGAAGAAGAGTTTCATCTTCATCAGTCAGGAAGCCAAAGGGCAACCGTTGGGGAAACCAGCCGTCAGGCTTCGCTACCGTGCCGGTGTGAAAGTAAGGGTCGTAGGTTTCCGAGCCTATTGCCAAGGGCGTTTCAATCCCGATGCCGGCAACAGTTTCGTAGTGTGGGAAGAAGGCGTGTTAAGAACAACCAATAACGTATGAGGCTATGGATAAGTACCAGTTATTAGTGAAAGGCGACAATGTCGGGATGGTGATTGACGACTGGATGTACAGCGGCAAGTGCGACCTCACCCTACGGATGGCCAAGACCAAGGGCTGCCGTGTGATAGAGACCACCGACCCCCTGTATGCAGCGAGAATACTAAACTATCTTCGAGCCGCCGAGAAAGTGAACATAGTAAAACAATAAAATAGCGAGACAATGAGCAAGAAAGTTTACATCAGCGGTGCGATAGCGCACTATGATCTGGAGGAGCGCAAGGCAGCATTCAGTGCAGCAGCGACCCACCTCCGTGCACAAGGCTACGAGCCTATGAACCCTTTCGAGAACGGACTGCCTCAGCCAGGCGACTGGAGAGAGCACATGAGAGTTGACATTGACATGCTGCTGGAGTGCCAGTACATCTACATGCTGAAGGGCTGGTGGGTGAGCAAGGGTGCGAAGCTGGAATTGGACGTGGCGACGAGTTGCGGTCTGAAGCCTATGTTTGAGGAAGACGACGTACACAACGAGGAACACAAGTGCTGCATCTGCGGCAAGACCTTCTACGGCTACGGCAATGACCCCTACCCAGTGAAAGAGGAAGGCGAGTGTTGCGAATCCTGCCATTGGGACGTTGTGCTGAAGGAACGATTCAGACTGGCAAAGGAAAAGAATCAAGTTTAATTTTAACCAGATAGCAATATGAAAGTTTACATTGAGAAAGCCATCCGCCCTAAGTGGTGGAACCCAATTTTCTGGGTGCTGGTAGCAATTACCATTTGTGTCGGCATTGCCATTGGTTGTGTGTGGGCAATAGTCGGTTTCGGTGCCGGTGTCATTGAAGGAACCAAAGAATTCGGGAGAGTCGTTTGGAAACACTGATATGGAGATTATGGCAACAAAACGAAAGAAACCGACTACCATTCCCTGCTGTGTGGGAGTGGTGACTGTGACCACTGTGGTGTCACAACCTGGCATCCGAACCACTTACAAGAGCAGCATCGGCTTCGCCAGTGCTGACGTAACCCCAAAGCGGCGTAAGGACATTGCAAATGAAATGAAGGCCTCAATCAGAGAGTATGTACTGAAGAACCGCGATGCCTACGGCATAAAGAGCCAGGCCGATGTCAAGTTCTATGCCGGTGTGAAGATACTGGAGTGTGACGGACTAACAGGTTTCAGAAATGGGAAAGATAAGTAACTACCACCGCTTCTATGCCTCACTGAACCGTCTGCCAGGCGGTAATACCGAGGATATGAAAGAGACCCTTGTGTCGAGTTTCACGGACGGTCGGACTACGAGCCTGAAGGAAATGACGCAGAAAGAGTACAACGCTATGTGCGCCTCGCTGGAGGAACGCACCGGCTGGAAGGAGCAACTGAAGAAGAAGCGCAGCCTGTGCCTGAAGCTGATGCAGAAGGCAGGTATCGACACCACCGACTGGCAGCGCATCAACGACTTCTGCAGGAACCCGAAGATTGCCGGCAAGGAGTTCGCCCAGTTGGGCGTGAAAGACCTCGACGCGCTGCAGGTGAAGTTGCGTGCCATTATGAGCAAGGGCGGTTTGAGACCAGCCAAGGCTCAGGAGGCAGCGACAGAGTCGCAGCATACCAGACAAGAAGTAACCTATATCGCCGTGCCTTTGGTGGGTATGGGTCAAGCATAAATTAAGTTCACCCTAATAATAACAATCAAAAAACAAGAGACAATGGCAAGACAGAAAAAGACCATTATCACCGGCGTGTCCCGCGAGGCCGCTGATGAAGCATTCGCAACCTATGCGAAGAGTGACGCACAGATTCAGAAAATCAATGCAGAGATAGAACTGCAGTGCGCCAAGATCCGTGAGAAGTACGCCGACAAGTTGGCCACCCTGGGCGCTGAGAAGGACAAAGCCTTTGACGTGCTCCAGAGCTTCGCCACCGAGAACCAGGCAGAGTTGTTCACCAAGAGGAAGAGCCTCGACATGGCTCACGGCACCATCGGCTTCCGCACCGGCACACCGAAATTGAAGACCCTGAAGGGCTTTACCTGGGCGAGTGCGCTGACGCTGGTAAAGAAGTTCATGCCTGGCTATGTGCGCACCAGCGAGGAAATCGCCAAGGACAAACTGCTGGCTGACCGCGAACTGGAGGCTGTTGAGTTCATTGAGAACGACATCACCAAGAAACAGATACCGATGGGTACTGCTATGGCCGAGTGCGGTATCATGGTGACTCAGGACGAGACCTTCTATGTAGAACCCAAGAAAGAGGAGACCACCGTATGATCAAGGAAGTGACCAAACCGGAGAAAGTTGCCTTGTGCCGTGAATGCCACGGCACGGGCAAGGTCACTAAGTTGGGCTTTTCGAGAAAATGCCCTAACTGTGACGGCAGCGGCAGAGTGCTTGTGAGTTGCGAAATGAAACTCCACATCCGCCCGTATAAAGAAAGTAAGTAACCCCGATATGTCTAATCAAGCTGCATGGGACCCAAGAAGCGAAAAGGAAAAAGTTATGCGAAACGAGTAGCCGACATCAATCAGATTTACGACACCTACGTCAGAACAGGCCTCCCGAACAGGGAGATATGGAAGCGTTACGTTTATCCGAAATACGGCATTTGTGAACGCACCTTTTATAATCTGCTGAAGGCATCGTCCAATCCTCAATTTGAGGAGCGGGCGGCGCTTTCAGCAGAGGGCTTTTTGTTCCCTGAGCTATTATTCCCCGAAGATGAAGTCAGAGACCCAGGCTATTTTAAGAAGAATCCTTAAGGACATACAAGTGGAGATGTCCGACGAGTTCGACCAGAACTTTGAGCGTGAGGCATTCTTTAGCGAGGTATGGCAGCGCAGGCGTAGCCCGATGCGTCCAGACGGTCATATCCTCGTCGATACAGGTCAGTTGCGCCGTAGCATCCAGAGCCGGACTACCGAGAACAGCATCACGTTCTACACCGACCTGCCCTACGCAGCCATTCACAATGAGGGTGGCGAGATAGTAGTTACCCCAAGGATGAAGAAATACTTCTGGCACAAATACTACGAGGCGACCGGCTCCTTTGGGCGCAAGAAAGACGGCAGCCGGAGGAATGACAAGCGCACGGTGCAACTGAGTGACGAAGCCGAGTTCTGGAAGTTTATGGCACTAAAGAAAGCCGGTACCACCATCAAGATTCCGCGCCGTCGTTTCCTCGGTACCAGTCCGGAGGTGGAGCAAGCGGTGCGGACTATCATCGAGGAGAACCTGAGCGGATATATCGAAGAAGCCATCAATTTTGAAATACACGAGAAATGAGAAAAGAAGTATATCAGATGCTCATAGAGCAACTTTCCAAACTATATGTGACGCCGGAAGGTGACTACGGAGTAGCACAAACTGAAGACGATGCTCCTGAAGGCTGGGAACGCGCCATCAAGCACATCGACCTGTGGAACCACAACGTGGAGTTCATCGAGCAGGAAGAGAACTGGGAGCGTCCGGCGGTGTTCGTGGAGTTCCAGCCCATCCAGTGGAACGCCATACAGTCAGGAGTGGAGTACCGTGCAGAGCCGATAGTGCACCTTCATGTGGTGACGGACTGGCAGGGCAGCAGTTCTGCAGATAGTGAGTTCCGTGAACAGAGCCTGAAGGTGTTCGACTTACTGGAGGCGATACACCAGCAGTTGGCTTGCAGGAGAGGCAAGACGTTTCTGGAGTTTGACCTTGTAGGAAGCAGCACAAACCACAACCACGAGGAGATTATTGAGAACATAGAAACCTACCAGTGCGTGGCGATAAAAAGCCTGGAAATGTAAGAAAAACAGCCTTAGAATGAAAAAAATCCGCTACTTTTGTTGGAAGTAACGGATTTTTTTGTACCTTTGCACTTGCAATAAAGCACTGAGGGAATGGCACTCTGGCAATTTAGACCTAACCGCCGCCTTCGGTGTTTTATTCGTTTATATCATTTATTGAGTAGAGATAGTATTTTATTACTATGTGTCCACTATCCCTATGCTTGACTTCCTTAGCAACATTTAACCGTACGGTTCTTCCATGCAATTCTGCCTTATAATAGTAGAAATGTTCTATATTATCAGCTCTCGGATGCGTTAAAGCAGAATCATCAATATAGGTGCTGTTTTCAAGGAGCGCTCCCAAATCTTTTAAGTCTTCTTTTAGCAAGACTCTTGATCTGCCGAATGTATCAGAGAAAAGGTGTTTATTCCCATAAGTAGAGAACCCGACTTTGATTGTACCCTCGTCGATGGGCTTTTCATGCCTGATTTGGAGCAACGGTTCCATTTCGTGGAGATAGTGTGTCCTTTCGATTGCAGTTGCTGACTTTTCATTATCCCCTGCACATCGATGCAGAAGTTCGCATGCAGCGCACACTTCGTTGTCAGGAACAAAAGCGAGTTTTAGTTTCCCCTTTGCAATGTCGCAGTCCCGGCACCGTTTGATGGTGTACGGATTGTAGTCCGGAATAGTTTTCTTCTCTATGCCAGGATTGAAGTGGAAGATGCCCTTAGTGTCCTTACCCGTTGCCTCCTCACCGAGTGCCATTGCCTCGTCGTGTGGTGTCACGGGGTACTTTGACCTGCGCACCTGTACGACGGTGCAGCGGCAGTTCCAGCCGTTTGGTGGGTAATACTCCTGCCAGAACGGGTCAGACATTGGGAGTGTCACACGATCGAGCGCGGCGTGTTCCGGACGCACCTTTTTGTCTCGCTGAGTGCGGTACTGCAGATTGTATCGGTCGCCGTCCTGCATGAAGCCCTCCCACTTGGCAGCCATGTCAGCCGAGGCCTGGCAGAAGTTATATTCCGCACGGAGGTAGTTCTGGTTGTAGGTGCGGTCTATCCTCTGAACGTCATTCAAAAACTGTTCGAATGGTTTTCTATTGCCGTTCTCGTCGATGAGAGACGGGAACGCCTCGTTGAGTTCGTGGAACGTCTTCATGCCTGAGAAGATGTAGTTCGACCGCTGAAGACGCTGGCGCATGGCATCCGACATTTTGACTTGCTGGAAGCCGGAGTTGAGCGCGTCGGCATGTGTCTCTATGAACTCCTGCATTTTCGGTGTCTCCAGTAACTCTATGCGGAACTGTGACCCCTGTTCCTTGTAGAGTGTCTTCATCATTCCCTCGAACAGGCGCGAGAGTTCCTGACGTATCTCGTCCTCACGGGCGAAAGTGGCGACGGGAAGACCGCCGTCCGCAAGGATTCGGGCATAGCGTTCGTGCAGCCCCAGGTAATCACTGGGGCTCAGTCGAAAAAAGGGCGCGCATTTTGTTCCTGTCGCGTCTTTTTGTCCGGCTTGGGCGTTTTATTGCCTTTGGGGTCTTCATCGTCCTGTGGCGGCTCTGGTGGCGCGACAGGCGGCAACATCTGCCTACGTTCCCCTACAGGCATGTTGTATTTCTCCTCGAAGTAGGCAGGGTCAACCTCATACTCATTGAGCACCATCGTCTCGTATGCCACCTGCTGCTCCGGCGTATAGTCCACTGAGTAGTCCCAGTCGAAGTGGATTCCTTTGAGCGGGAAGCCGTGACGGATCATGTGCGGCAGCAGCTGATTGTTTACCATGTCACGGATGGTGTCGCAGTCCGCCTCGATGAGGTTCTGGAAGACTTCAAGGTGCGTTTCAGACTGTGAGAGGCTGGATCCGTCCTCGATGGTCATAGTCTGCCCGATGATCAGTTTGGAGAGTTCCGAGTTGGCACGATCGATGCGCTTGTCATAGACATTGAAAGCATCGCCCCGTGAAGACTCCACGACCTCGATGTTCGTACCCTCCTGGAATATGCCCCATCCCTCGGTACCCATGTCGGCCATCATCTTTTCCATCTTGGCGAGTTCCTTGTCATCGCGTGTGGTGGTCCGTGCAATGCGCATCGGCATACCGAAGATCTCGGCAAAGGTGTCCCAGAACGCCAGGGCATTTTTCTTCGGGATGGTCTGTGTTGCGGCTTTGAGGTAAAGCCCCAGACTGTCTGGCTGCCCCACCTCAATGAGCCAGTCGGCAAACGGTGTGTCGTGGTAGTCAATGCCGGTGTGCCAGTCCTGTCCGAGGTCAGGAACGACACGGTGATATTCCGGAATGACATGCTTACGCGGAATGAGGCGCACCCCGTCATAGGTCTGCCGTCCGTTTATGTCGGTGGTGATGTTGCCCAGTTCTATGAGCGAGTGCCCCCAGTAGTTAGCGTCGAGGGCGAACTTCATTAGCAGTTTGAACCAGGAGGTGTTGAAGTAGTTTGCTGCCTCCTCGTCCTCGTCACCCTTCTCGTTGACCAGTTTGAAGGAACGGGCCATGACAAAGCCCTCGCGCTGCTGTATGCAGCCGGAGAGGTGCAAATCCACCTCCACATCGCGGTATATGTCGTATAGCCTCTGACGGTTCGGACTATCCACGTTTATTGCCAACTGCCAGGCATTTCTCCAGTCCCCGATATCCTTTCGGGTGAGCGAGTCGGTGGTGCGCTGTAGTTCCATGACCGTCTTCTTGAAGCGCTGCGCATCCTTCTTAGCCAGGCGCAATGTTCCGAACGGGGTGCGCACCAGCAGTTTATTGTCTGTATTTTTGTTTCTCTTTCCCATGATTGTTACCAGTTATGACGTAGTTTCTTCTGACAGCCGTACACCATCGGGAAGCCGACGGGGTTTCCGTCCTCGTCGGTGGCAAGTGGCAGATCCGGCACGATTTTCCCTGCCTGAACTCCCTCCAGCCACTTGATGGCGCGTTCGTAACGTTCCTTTCGTATCTCCATGCCCATCTTCTGCGGTGCCGATGCAGCCATGTGATAGAGTGCGATGTCGCAGGTGTACATGACCACGAGCCTGTTCCGCTCCGTGCCAACGGCACTGAAGATGGCGCTGGTGTCGTATTTGGGTCTGAGGTAGCCGCTGATTTCCTCGACGGCTTCCGTCTCGGCATTGGCCCGGTTCTCCTGGCTGACCTGTGAGACAACCTTCAGAGCCTGGTCGCCGATGACCACCTTGTAGTCTTCATCCGTGATAAACATAGCCAGAAGTTTAGAGTGTTATGTAAAGAGCCTTTGCTTCAAGGTCGGCAATGGTGGTACCTTTCCGGAACACCCCACCGGCTATGAACTTTTTGAGTTCCTGCTTGGAGAGGACTTCGAGGTGTTTGTTAATGACCAGCACCATATATTTACGGTGCGTGATATGGTGAAAGCGGTCTGCTTTCTTGACGGCACGCTTGAAGCGGAAGCCGAAAATGAGGTCTTTAATGAGTTGGAACATATTACCATTGGTTTTTGGAGGTCGGACGTTTGCCGAACCTCGGTGAATAAATCTGTTGTCTTGTATTTCTCTGCAGGATCCAGATGGCACCCTCGTCGGCATCAGGCGCGTCGTCGTTCCCGGACATACCCTTCTCGAATGCCAACAGCTGCTCCAGTCCGGCTTGCATGTCGGGGTCTTCCTTCTGTGCTTGGTCGTAGAACACGAAGCCACGCTCCCAGAGCGGACTGATGGCCTCGATACGCTGGAACTTGTCCGGTTTTTTGCGCGTGTCGCCCGTGATGGGGAGTTGGTAGCCACGCAGATTGCCCTCCTCCGTGAAGTCGTCGAGTATCATATCCTGCATAAATGAAGCCTCCATCGCAAAGCGTATGGCAATGCCTACTTCCTGGCTCCACTCGTAGAGGTCGTAACACCAGCGCACCAGTTCCGCTACCGATGCCTTGCGCACGAAAGCGCGGAGGTGCCAGAGCTCCGTCTTGCGCTTTGCCCATAGTTTGGCCGCCTTGGTGTCGTTGGTCTTCTTGCTTTTCCAGGACGGGTCGATATAGAGGACAAATTCGGTAAAGTCCTTCCACGCTGGACGCTTCGCCCACTTGATCCATTCCTGCCGGAAGACGGTGCCCTCCACGATGGGGTTGTGCATCATCTCCTTGTTCCAGGCACGATAGCCCACGAACTCCATGTACTCACGAGCCTCCTCCTTGGTCCATTTCTCTTTCCATACGGGGTTGCCCTCATTGTCAACGGCATATACCGTTGAGACGTGGACGCCCTTTGTGGCGCATATATTCGCCAGGACGGAAGTCTTGGATATGAGGTTGCCCACCATGAGGAAGCGACCGCGACCCACGTCGAGCGCTCCGAAGAGTGCCTCCTTTACCCAGTCGGTGAGTTCACGGACACGCCGTTCGTTACGGCATAGTTCGTCGTCGTCGAGGTCGTCGATGACAATGTAGTCAGGACGCGACTCACGCTTACGGAGACCACGTGGCGACTGCCCACGGCCACAAGCCAGGAAATACACCCCGTCCTTGGTGGTGAACTCACCCTCCGTCCAGTTGCCGAGCGTCATTTGTTTGCCGAAATCAGCAATGATGCGTTTGTTATACTGGAGCTCCGCCTGAATGTCACCCAGCAGTCGGTCGGCGGAGTCCTCGGACTTTCCGACAATCACCATGAAATTGATGAGCCGCTTCGGTTGGAACATCAACCAGAGCGGCATGAAGATGTCGAAGTGTGTGGACTTGGCGTGACCGCGTGGCCACTTGAAGACCGCCTTCAGGTTCGGCGTGTTTTTTACGAGTTTGGCTGCCGCATTGTGAAATGGGGCATTGTGGATGGTGCGTATGGCTTCGCCAGTCACCTTGTCACGGAGTGTAAGGAAATGCGGAAAGTAATACTCACAGAAAGCGGCATAGTCTTTCTGGAGGCGGCGTATGCGCTGCTCCTTCTGGGTGGCATTCTCACGTACGAGACTTTTCGTGTCGGTCAGGTTTTGGATCTGCCGGCAATGCTCCCTCCACTCCTCCTGTACTTTCTTAAATTCCGCGATAGTGGACATAGTTTAGAGTTCTGCAGGGTGAGACATCTTTTCCATGAGGAACTTGTTCTGGTACTTGTTGATGGCCTTGATAAGTTCCGGCGTGATGTCCGGATCGTAGCAAGCCTGGTCCTGAATCCATCGATTGAATGCCATGAAGACCTCGATGGCATCGATGACGTTTGCCTTCTTGTCGAGTTTCTCAATCGTTGACGAGAGTTTCGACAGTTTGTCGGCGAGTGCCCCGATAGCCTCTGGGTCGCCTGAATCATTGACCTGCGCAATGAGGTTGTCGATAGCGAGGAGCAACTTGTTGACCAGTTCAGGGCGTGAGATATTCTTGGCTGCACGCGCCTCCTTCCATCCGTCGGTGCTGCACCACTTAGAGACAGACTGCCTTGACACGCCCAACTGGTCGGCAATCTCCGTCAGTTCCATGCCGGACATGTACAGTGACCGTCCGAGCTGTTTCTTTCTTTCAATTTCTGCTTTTGTCATAAAAACGTTTTTATTAAAGGAGTTGAAAACTGGTGCAAAGTTGGTTATTTTCAGGCAGTAGAGAAAAAATGTGTGCAATGGTTTCATAGAAGTGTGCAACCGTTTCACACTTTTTTTGTAGGGTCGATTAAAGGACGCAACTTTGCACAAAAAACAATCGCAGCTGTGCGTTTCCGCACAGCATAAAGAACGAAAAAATGAGCAAGACAAAAAGAGTAAGAATCAGCAACGAGAGCCTGAACAGCTACGGCACGAGGGTTCTGACGGCGGGCATGAACGTGGAGCAGTACAACCGTAACCCCGTACTATTGTATATGCACGAGCGCGGTCAGGTCATCGGCTATGTTAAGGACTTGAAGGTGGAAGGTGACGAGGTGACCGGCGAACTGATGTTTGACGAAGCCACGGAACTGAGCCAGCGCTGCAAGAAGCAGTGGGAGTTCGGCAGTCTGAAGATGGTGAGTGCCGGTATCGACATTCTGGAACTGAGCGAAGACCCGAAGCACCTGGTGCAGGGTCAGACCAGCCCGACCATCAGCAAGAGCAAACTGCTTGAGGTGTCGCTTGTTGACATTGGCGCGAATGACGATGCCATCGTGCTGCAGAAAGACGGCAAGCGCATAGAGTTAGGCAAAGACGGCGGTGTAGAGTTGCCGCTGCTGCATAGTAATAACAACAAAAATCAAAAACCAAAGCAAATGGATCAAGAGAAGTTAGCCCTTCAATTGGGCTTGCCTAAGGATGCCGACGAAGCGACCATCAACGCGAAGCTGGCAAAGCTGCAGGCTGACGGTGCGGAGGCTGAGACCCTGCGCCAGGAACGCGACACGCTGCGTGCCGCCCGTATTGAAACCTTGGTGAACGCTGCCATTGCCGAGAAGAAGATCGGTGAGGACAAGAAGCAGCAGTTCCTGGACCTCGGCAAGAAAATTGGTGCCGACGAGTTGAAGCAGACCTTAGACGCCATGTCGCCCCAGGTAAAGCTGAGCAACATCGTGAATGGCGGCGGTGCTCCAGCCGGTGGCCATGCCGAGTACAAGAAACTGAGCGACGTGCCGAGCGACGAGTTGTCGAAGATGCGTGAGCAGAACCCGGCGCAGTACAAGAAACTGTACAAGGCCGAGTACGGCATTGAATGTGAAATCTGAAGTTAAACCAACAAAAAAGAAAAGAGAAATGATTCGACTTTTTGCAATGATCGCTGCGGTTCTGGTGAACTGCGTGATGGGCAGCACCCTTGCTGCCGTGGTCGGCGTTGACCCCGCCGTGGGTGCCGTCGGCCTGAATGTGTTAGCCGCCACCGTGGGCAATGTCGCCCCTGCCGGTAGCCTCCGTGCCGGAGTCTATACCGAGATCTGGACCGGCGAACTGGTGAAGTACCTTCGCCGTGGCCTTGAAGCCACATGGCTTGACGGCATTCCCGACAGTTCGAGTATCGTGAACAATGACGTGATTCACCTTGTGGAGGTAGGCGTTGACCCTGACGTGCTGATCAACAACACGACCTATCCTATCCCCTTGCAGGCACTCAATGACGCAGACATCGCCATTCAGCTTGACAAGTTCCAGACGAAGGTGACCCCTGTGACCGATGACGAACTCTACGCCATCAGTTACGACAAGATGTCGCGCGTGAAGGAGAGCCACGGTAATGCCATCAATGACTCGAAGTTTGCGAAGGCAGCCCATGCGCTGTGTGCGCAGAAGAATACAGCCACCACCCCGGTACTGACTACTACTGGTGCGCGTGATGCCGACACAGGCCGACTGAAGTTGTGCGTCCAGGACATTATCAACCTGAAGCGTGCGCTTGACAAGTTGAAGGTTCCTGCCGACAACCGCCGTCTGGTATTGTGCACCGACCATGTGAACGACCTGCTGGAGACCAGCCAGGTGTTCAAGGAGCAGTACAACATCAACCGCAATGACGGTACCGTAGGCAAACTGTTCGGCTTCAACATCTACGAGTTCGCCAACAATCCGCTGTACACCACCGCAGGTCAGAAGAAAGCCGTCGGTGCTACCGCTGAGACTGGCGAGTTCCAGTGCTCCTTTGCGTTCTACGTTCCCCGTGTGTTCAAGGCCACCGGTTCTACGAAGATGTACTACAGCGAGGCAAGCACCGACCCGGAGTACCAGCGCAACAAGATCAACTTCCGCCACTACTTCGTTTGTCTGCCTAAGAAGGCCGATGCCGGCGGCGTGATCATGAGCGGCTATCAGGCTACTGCAGCAGCTATTCCTGAAGGATAAGTAACCCCAAGTTAAAACCGTAAAAACAGAAAGAAATGAAACTGATTGTAAAGAACGTATTTCGTGACAAGACCGACCATGTGACGGTCTATGAGCCAGAGACCATTCTGGAAGTGAAGGACAAGGAACGTGCTGCCGACCTCGTTAAGCGTGGTCTGTGCGCCGAGTATAAGGGCAAGAAGGATGCCGCCGTGACCCTTGGCGAGGAAACCCCTGAGGCTCCTGCGGAGGGATCACCAGAGACCCCTGCGGAGGAATCACCAGAGACCCCTGCGGAAGGTGAGAAGCCTAAAAGCGAGAAGCAATGAGTAAGCCCCTGCAATATCTTGTAATCCACTGCACAGCCACGCGCGAAGGCCGTGAGGTGAAAAGCAGTGAAATTCGCCACTGGCACACAGACCCTGTGTCGAAGGGTGGTCGTGGCTGGAAGCAGGTGGGTTACACAGATATGATACACTTGGACGGCAAGGTGGAGCGTCTGGTGAAGAACAACGAGGATGCCTTAGTGGACCCTTGGGAAATCACCAACGGAGCAGTGGGCTACAATGCCATCAGCCGCCACGTGGTGTATGTCGGAGGTCTGGCCGTTGACGGTCAGACTCCGAAAGACACCCGGACTGCGGCACAGAAAGCGGCATTGAAAGCCTATGTGCTGGACTTCCACAAACGTTTCCCGAAAGTGAAGATCATCGGCCACAGGGAGGTCGCTAACAAGGCCTGTCCGAGTTTCGACGTTCAAAAGTGGCTCAAAGAAATAGGAATCAATCAATAGTTGATATATGGAAATGGACCTCAGTCAAATCCTCAACGTGATATTAGGCGGTAGCCTGGTCGGTGCCATTATCTCCATCGTGACCATCCGGAGTGCCTTGAAGAAGGCGCGTGCGGAGGCAGAGAAGGCTCTGGCCGAAAGCGACACGGTGAAGATAACAAACACTGAGCAAGCCACCCGTATATTGGTTGAGAACATTGTAGAACCCTTAAAACAAGAGTTGAATGAGACACGGAAAGACCTTGGCTCGACGAAACGCGAGATGGCCCGGCTCAGGAAAGCTATTGACGATGCCAACAGTTGCCGCTATAGTGCTGAGTGTCCTGTTCTTGACAGGATGCGCCGCACATCGAAAGAGCGTGACGAAGGCAAAGGAAGAGCAGTTGTCGGAAACCATCCGCACGGACAGCGTGATTCGCCTGGCTATAGACAGCGTAAGCGAACTGGTAGAAATCCGGACGGAGCCAGTGAAGGTGCCGATGTCGGCGGTGACGTTGACGATAGCGACGGACAGCCTCCGTAGCCTCCCTGCCGGAGCAAGCTATTCAGAGCGCAGCGGTCAGGCGAGCGTGAAGGTATCACGCAAGGCAGCTACTGCCACCGAGCCCGAGTACATCTATGTGTATGCCTCGTGCGACAGTCTGCAGCTGCAGTGCGAGCGTTACGAGCGCCAGATACGGAACCTTCACAGCCAGTACGATGAGCGCCTGAACGAGATGCAAAACCGCTTGGCAGCCACGTCGCATGAACTGGAGGAGGTGAAGGAAAAGCCCCCTAATGCTATTGGAACGGCATTGAAATGGTATTTTTACGGACTATTGTCCGGTATATTAGCAACAATCATCATCTTTATAAAACTGAAAAAATGAACAAGAATTTTATCTACGGCATAGCAGCCGTAAAGTTTGGAACCGCAGTAATCGGTTACATTGAGAAAGGCAGTTGGGACTGGGGCGGCACGAAGCCAGAAACCACCGACGTGGAAGCCGAGCAGGTGCCTGATGCCCCGGTACTGACCTTGGTTCAGAAGAACGGTCAGATCAGCCCGACGTTCAACCTCATCCAGTTAGACTACGAGAACCTGCACAACGTGCTTGGCGGCGAGTTGGTAACTACTGGTGAGGGGCAAAATGCCACCGTTACTGGATGGAAAGCCCCGACGAGCCTTGTGGAGAAGAGCGGCCAGTGGACCATTGACTTCGTGAGCGGTCAGACGATGACCATCCCGAACGGTACTATCCTGGCGAACCTTGGCGGCAAGTTGACCTTGACCGAGGTGTCGAAGGTAGAGTGCCAGTTGAAGGTGAACAAGCCCGCCGCTGGTGGTGCTCCATACGAAATCAACAACACCCCTGCTGAAGGCTGATGGACGCGCATATCATCCAAGAGATCCAGAGAGAGGGAGCGGAAGCCTTGCTGAACGTGGGCGTTTCCCTCCCTCTCAAGGATTTTAAGGTGCCGTTCCGGAAGGAACCGCTGCACCTGAGGCTTACAATGAAGCGCCCGACGATGGCCCGACAGATACAGATAGCGCGGACGTGGCTGAGTGTAGGCATGACGTTGGCTGAGTTCGAAGCATTGGACTATGACGGTCAGATGGCGTTCCTGGCGAAGCACGGCAAGAAGTTGAGCCGCATGATAGCCCTGACGATGCCCCACTGGTGGCTGCCGACGTGCGTATTGTCGTGGTTTATCCGCCACCGCATGAAGTGGGAGTACCAGAAAGCGGCGTTTGAGAAGTTCGTGACCCTGATGGGCACAAGCCCTTTTATGCCTATTATCAGATCAGCAGAGATGGCGAATCCGATGAAGCTGAGACTGAGCCAGGGAAGGAAGGGGAGTTAAAGAGCCGTTGGGAAGGCTCCCATAGCCCCTTCGGATTTATATGGTCGATAGCGAATGCTACAGGCTGGAGTGTTGACTACATTCTGAATGGTGTAAACTACCAGACGCTGATTATGATGATTGCCGACGCACCGCGCTATGTGGATGTGAAGAAAAAGAAAGAGAACCAGAGTGCCGAGGACGAAGCTGCAGGTATTGTCGGCTTTTACCAAAGCCAGTTGAAGTAACGAGGTTGCGATGCCATCGCAACAAACAAAACAAGAAGCATGAAACCAGTAGAGATAGAGTTCCTGATGAAGGACGGCTTGTCGAAAGGAGTAGATAAGAGCCGTGCAGGTATCGAGCAGTTGCTTGATGCCTCTCGTCGTTTAGGCGAAGTTCTGAGCCAAAGCGGTGAGGAAGGAGCAAGGGCTTCAGACAAATACAACAGCAAACTTGTCGGTTTGCGTCAAGGGGTGGAAAAGATGTCCGCCTCCCTGAAGGCTATGGGTGTGTCTGAAAAAGAGACAGCCGGTGTGCTGATGAAGTCGAGCGAGCAGAACGTGAAGTTTGTCGAGGCACAAGCCGGACGGCTCCGTTCTATGGAAGATACACTGCGCTCTGCCCTGGAGAGTGGAAATACTGCATTGGCTGAAACGACCAAGCAAGAAATGGAACAGGTGGAGACCTGGATGAACGAAGCACTTGATGCTATACAGAAAAATGCAGAACTGATACCCACTATCGTCAAGAATGCCTCCTCTACAGTTCCAGATCAGCAGACCGAGAGTATGAGAGCGCAACTTAGACTGCTGACCAATGAGATTGCCAGTACCACCGTTGAATATCGCCGAATGACTGATGCGGAGAGAAACTCCGCTGCTGGTATGGAACTGAAGCGTAAGTTGGAGGACCTGATAAAGAAAGCCGGAGAGTTGCGTGATGCGATGGACGATGCCAACACCCAAATTCGTGGAGAGGCTTCCGACACAAAGCACTTGGATGGTATTGCGCAAGGCTTGAATGTCGTTACATCCTCTGCAGGTGCCGCTGTGAGTGTTTTCCAGATGTTCGGTGCAAGCCAGGAAGATTTGATAAACATTCAAACTAAACTCCAGGCAACACTCGCCATCAGCAATGCCCTGACTGTTATTCAGAACAACCTCCAGAAAGAGAGTTCCCTTATGATGGGAATCCGTACCGTTCAGGAGAAAGCACATGCGGCAGCAATCTCTATACGAACAGCAGCCGAAGGAAGAGGTATAATTGTGACCAAGGCTGCCACCATAGCGCAGGCTGCTTTCAATCTTGTGGCTAAAGCAAATCCTTATGTACTCTTGGCGACAGCCATCCTGACTGTGGTAGGCGCGTTGGTGGCCTTCACGGTAGGCTCTAAAGAAGCAACAGCAGCCGAGAAACGTCAGCGAGAGGAAAGTGAGCGTCTGAGGAAGCAACAGGAAGACATGTCCCGTGCCCTTGGTCAGGCGGCAGGTAACGTGGAGGCTAAATATCGTTCCCTGCAACAGCAATGGAGCCGCTTGAAGACAGAGAGCGAGAAGAACAAGTGGATCAAGGAAAACGCCAACAAGTTTCATGAGTTAGGATTGAATGTAAACTCCGTGACCGATGCGGAACAAGTGTTGGTGAATATGGCTCCGCAAGTCATAGCTGCATTAAAAGCCGTAGCAGAGGCTGAGGCGTATAGTGATCTCTATAAACAGGCTATCAAGGAACGTGCGGAAAAGTGGGAGCACCGTGTGAAAAGCCGTGCGACTGGAGATTACTATACGACAGCCAAACAAGGTGAGAAGATTTCTGATGATGAATATAGGGCTGCAGGACTGACGGCTGGGGACATCAACTACAGTACAATGTATTCCCCCAGTGCCGGAATATCCTACACACAGAACCTTGGCTTAACTAAATCGGGCGTGGATAAGGTGAATGCCTATCGTAGAGAACAAGCCAGAGAAACGAACAGGCAACTCCAGGCTGGTCTTAACGAAACAGTGGATTTCTACGCAGACAAATGGGAACAGGCAGAACAGAAGGCTGCTGAAGCCAAATCAAAAATACCAGCTCATCTCCGTTACAATGGTGGCGGCGATTCCGGAGGCTCTGGAGGTTCTGGAAGAAATGGTGGTGGCGGCAATGGTGGCGGCAATGACCTTAAAGAAGAGGAAGACCGTGCCGAGGCACTTACAGAACTACAGGCAAAGAACCGTCAAGCTGAGATAGACCTGATGGCGGAGGGGGCGGAAAAAAAACGTGCCCAGTTGCGTCTGGACTATGACAAAGAGATAGCGGAACTTGCTGCTCTTGAAAAGGAATGGCGCGATGCGCAGAAGGGAGAACTGACTAAGGACCAAAAGGACGCATTAGATGCTGCCCGTACCTTGGCAAAATCAAAACTTGCCGCAGGAGAGGCTGAAATAGCAGATGAGGAAGCGGAACGGGAAAGAGTACGCCGTAAGGCACAACTACAGTCGATGCGCCAGTACCTGAAGGAATATGGCGATGAATTACAACAAGAGTTGGCTATCACGGAGGACTATCGGGATCAGATTGCAGAAGCGCGTGCCAATGGTGACGAGGGAAAAGCGTTGCTCCTTGAACGGAAGCTACAGGAGGAATTGAGCAATAAGAGACTGACCAACTTGCGCAACTCGCAAGAGTACATTCGCGCGTTTGAGAATTTGGGCAATACCTCAACCCAAACATTGCAGTCACTCATAAAGAAGTTCGAGGATGCCAAGGAAGCAGCAGCCAAGAGCCTTGACCCCTATCAACTGAGGGAGTACACAGAGACTCTTCAGCAGATGTATGATGAACTTGATAACCGAAACCCATTTGAGGCTCTGACTAAGGCATTGAAAGACCTTGCAGACGCTCAGAAAGAAGTTAAAGATGCGCAGGACATCTATGACAAAGTAAAGGGAGGCCATACCGTTATCAATGCTTCAACAGGCAGCACCTATACGGAAGCAGAGGCAAGCCGACTGCTCGCCGCAGCCAAAGACAAAGAGTCGAAGGCTTATACCAAGCTGATTAAAGCATCAACGGATTGTGCGAAAAGACTTAATCAGTTTGCTGACACATTGAACCAACTCGGTGAGATGGTCGGCGGGAAACTTGGTGACTCTCTTGGTGCCCTCGGCAATATACTTGGCTCTGTTGGTGGTGCCTTTGAGAACATCAAGAATATCAACGTCAATGCAACAGGCTTCGAGAAGGCGCTTGGGCAGTTCTCAGCCGTGGCAGGTACTGTGTCCGCAATGGTTGATATGAACCTGGCACTCGACAAACTGCTGCCGGATGCGGAGTCGCTGTACGAGCACTATGCTGCCAAGCAACGTGAGCTTAACGAGAAGCGAATGCGTATGATTGAGTTGGAGATTGAGCAGTTGGAACAGCGACTCACCAGCGAGTCATGGTTCTACGAGAACGGATTGACTCAACTAAAGAAGAACGCAGAACTGAACGCACAATACGCAAAGGCTTATGGTGAGGTAGCTGCGATGCCGCAAGAAATCTATAGGAATGCCAGTAGCGGTTTCTCAAAATGGGCGCCAGCCATCTTGGGAGCGATTATAGGTATAGTTGCAGGTATCCTGACATTCGGTGCAGGGGCAGGTCCAGGAGCAGCCCTTGGTGCAGCCATCGGTTCTGCGATTGGAGGAACGGCCATCGGTGCCGCCCTTGGTGCGACCGTTGTGGCCGCCATCGGCACAGCCATCTTCTCAGGCGTCGGAGCCGCATTGGGTAATGCTGTCAGAGCCGGTATTGACGGTCTGACCTATAAGGAAGGTCAGACTGCCGCCATCAACAACATGCGTGTGCAGACAAGGCATAAAACATTCTTCCGATCAGAAAAGACGCAAGACTTGCAGTCGTGGGTGAAAGAGAATTGGGGACAAGACTTGTTCGAGGAAGTCAAAGGTGTGCAACTCATCGACCCAGAGGTGGCAAAGAAAATCTTGGAAAAAGGTCCGACTTTGGTTGGCGAGACGCGTGAGACTCTTGAACAACTGCTTGAATACAGCGAAAAGATACGGGAATTTATCGACGAGGTGCATGAATATGTGTCCGAAGCATTCTCCCCCCTCGTTGATAATCTCACGGATGCTTTGTGGGATTGGCTTTCCAATGGTGAAGATGTCATGGATAAGTTCAGAGAGTATGCCGCTGATACGTTCAAAAACATAGCGCAGGACGCTCTGAAAGCCATGATAACGAAGAATATCTTCGAACCGTTCCAAGAGCAGCTTGAAGATTTGACCATCGCCTACTCGACAGGTCAGATTGACGAGACTGCCTATATGGCCGCTGTTGCTGAGTTCGCCAAGCAAGCCTCCGCTGCTATTGAAGCCCAGTTGCCAGTCCTGCAAAACGCTGCACAGGTAATGGAGATGGCTATGGAGGGTGCAGGTATCGACATTGTTGGTAATGACACCGTTCAGCAGAGCGGCAAGGCCGGAGCCTTCACGACGATGAGCCAGGATCAGGCAGGCAAACTGGAGGGGCTGTTCGTAAGCGGACAGATGCACTGGGCGAGCATGGACGACAGGCTGGAGGACGTAGCCAGCCGTATGAGTTCGGTGCAGGACCACCTGCGCCAGATAGCAACGAACACGGGCAGCAGCGCTCAGTCGCTGGGTGAGATTAAGGAAGACATCAAGAAAATGATACGTGACGGACTGAAAGTGAAATAGATTATGGCACATATACTATCAGGACAGGTGCTGATTAACGGCACCGACATCTGGCAGGAGTACGGCGTGTTCCTGACGGAGGAGAAGAAAGGCGGCAGGGATAACCTGAACGCCATCCTCACGCCGAGCAAGACGAAGACGCACGTAGGTGTTGACATCAGGGAGGCTAACGGCAAGAAATACTCCCGGACGCTGACGGTGGCGAACCAGGAGCGCGAGGTGACGCTTCACTTTGCCCAATATGCGCAGACGAGGACGGAGTGGCTGCAGAAGTACCAGGCGTTCATCCAGTTCCTGAAGACGGGCGAGAACGGCTGGCTGACGGTGCGTTTCCCCTCCCTCGGACTGACCCTGCGCATGTATTATTCGTCGAGCACCCAGTTCCGGAGCCTGACCTATCTGTGGAAGGAGGGTGTGCAGGCAGGACGTTACAAGGTGACGTTCAAGGAACCCGAACCCATTATATAAACGATATTAAAACGTCATTAGAATATGCTTCTAACACTATATGACCAGTACGGCAATGAGAAAGCGGAACTGCAAGCCAACGACAGCAGTACGCAGGACAAGGAGGTTCAGGCAGACAATGTGCTGAGCCTGGGCTTCACGCTGTATGAGCATGTGGCCATCGACGTGAATGACTACGTGGACTTCGGCGGTGAGCGTTACTGGGCCGTGGAGAAATACGAGCCTGCGGAAAAGAGCAGCGTGGAATGGGAGTACAGTCTGAAGCTGTACGGCATAGAGAGCCTTATCAAGCGTTTTCTGGTACTGAACAACACGGACGGCGATAACGAGGCAGTGTTCACGCTGACCGCCCGTCCCGTGGATCATGTGCGCCTGATAGTGAAGTGCATCAACGACGGCATGGACCAGACAACGAACTTCAAGGTGGGCAGCGTGGAAGGCACCGATAACGTGGTGATCAACTACGAAGGCAAATACTGCGATGAAGCCCTGAAAGAACTTGCCGAGACGGTAGGCGTGGAATGGTGGTTTGACGGCGAGACGCTGAACCTGAGCCGCTGTGAGTGGGGCAGCGCGGTTGTGCTTGGCTACGGCGAGGGGCTGACCAGCCTGGAGCAGGACAAGGCCGACAACGTGAAGTTCTACACGCGGCTGTTCCCGATAGGCAGCAGCCGGAACATCGACAGGGAGCGCTATGGCGCAAGCCGACTGCAGTTGCCCGGCGGTGCGAAGTATGTGGACATGGGCGACCTTGTGCAGAAATACGGTGTCATACACCACTATGAGCAGGAAGCCTTCAGCGGCATCTATCCACGGCGGGTCGGTGTGGTGAGCAGCGTGCGCTCGAGAGAGGTGCAGGACAGCGACGGCAAGCCCTATACCATCTACTACTTCAAGGACAACGGCCTGACGTTTGACCCGAACGCCTACGAGATAGGCGGTCTGGTGAAACACGTGAGTTTTCAGGAGGGCTCAGAACTTGCCGGACTGGGGACGGACAATGACCACTACTTTGAGGTGAACTTCGACAGCGAGACACGCGAGTTTGAGATCATCACGATATGGCCCTACGATGACGACCGGCAGTTGCCCGGCGACACGTTGGTACCGAAGCCCGGTGACAAGTATATTCTGTGGAACATCCGGATGCCGGACGAGTATTACACGCTTGCCGAGACCGAGTTCCAGAGCGCTGTGGAGGAATACAACCGCAAGCACACCCAGGACGTGAGCCGCTACAAGGCGCCGACCGACCATGTGTGGATAGAGGACACCGGCACGGAACTGGAGGTCGGGCGACGTGTGCGCCTGAAGAGTCAGGAGTATTTTCCGAGGCTGGGCTACAGAGAGAGCCGAATCACACGCATAAGCCGGAGCGTGAACCTACCAAGCCAGATGGACTTGGAGATTAGCGACGCACTGAGTAGCGGAACACTGGATAAGATAGACGATGCCATCAGCGACGCGAAGAGTTATGCCGGCAGCATACTGGGTGCGGTGAACGTCCCCGACCTTATCAGGAGTTGGGACGAGACAAAGCCGACGGACAACAACATCTACAGCGCGCGGCGGACGCACAAGGAGTTCCTGAGCAAGAACACTGCAGACAGGGCCAAGAAAAAGATCATCTTCGACGAGGGCATCGAGGCTGGCGACTTTGAAGCCGGTTCACGAGGCGGCCATATCGACGGCCAGGGCAATGCCGAACTGCTGACGCTGGTGGTGCGCCAACTGCTGCGCAGCGCGAGGTTCGTGGACGGCTTCGGCGGTGAGGGATGGCAGTTGTGGATAGATGAGCAGGAACTGGCTAACCTGACCATCGACAAACTGACGGTGCGCCAGGTGATGACCGTGTTTGAACTGCTGGTAGAGAAAATCCGTAGCGTTGGCGGTCAGATTGTGGTGAGTGCCGCCAATGGAAAAATAAAGACCGTGGAGGAGGTGGACGGCTACTACAAGATCACCTTCGAGCAAGAGAATACCTTCCAGGCACACGATTTGATGCGCAGCCAGACCTTCACAGGCGGCAACCTGAAATCGTACTGGGTGGAGGTGGCTGCAGTTGACGGCAATTCGGTACTGGTAGAAACGAGTGAGTTTGACGCCAGTCTTCCGGCTGAAGCCGACGAGGTGGTGCTGATGGGCAACACCGAGAACGCGCTGCGCCAGAACCTGATACTTATATCAGCCACCGAGGACGGCCAGCCTCGCATAGACGTGATGGACGGTGTGAAGGCGAAGAACTTCACGGACTGCCTGCGTGCGCGTCTGGGCAACCTGGACGGCATCAAGGATGACTGGTTCCCGGCAGACAACCAGCCCCACGGCAACGGCCTGTACAGCGACAACGCCTACCTGCGCGGCACGTTCCTGTTGGTAACGGGCGAAGACATCAAGACAAAGTTTGAGATAACTGAGGGCAAGATAGCAAGTAGCGTGAGTGCGCTGCGCCAGGACTTTGCCATTGACAGAGGCTACCTGAACAACCCCAGTTTTGACGAGGGGCTGAGCAAGTGGCTGACGGAGAACGAGACAGTGTTCTGGCTGGTTGGTAACAAATGGATCTGGGCCAACGAGAACGTGCTGACCAAGAAAGGCGACGGTGCAAGCGTGACGAAAGACGACGGTCGTGTGGTGGTCAGGATCAAGAACAAGTATATCACCCAGAAGAACGCGAACCTGCGCAGCAAGCCGACGATGGAGACGAACCCGACGACGGGACAGAAGGAGGCGAAGCCGGTATATCTGAGTTTCCTGTACCGCTGCGCGGAGGCTGGCACGCTGAAGGTGCGTTTCGAGGGTGTTGACAAGGCTGGCTTCGAGAACTTCAACTCTATGGACGTGGAGGAAGAACTGGCAGTGACCGACGGCTACAAGCAGTACACCTGCAACGGGCTGTGGAACGGCACAGGCGACTTCAAACTGAGTTTCACTGGCGACATCTACCTGTATATGCTCATACTGAGCACAGACAAGATTGAGAGCCTGACGTATAAGTACCGGACGCTGTTCGAGCAGAGTGAGAAGCTGGTGAAGATAGCCGCCCAGAACTTCGACCAGAACGGCAACGTGCTTGCTGAGAGCGGCATTATGGTGAAAGCCGAGGGCACCGGCATCTATGCCCAGGGTCCCGACGGGAAACTGGCACTGATAGGCGTTGGCGTGGAGGAAAGTTACACCGACGAGGAGGGTCAGGAACAGACGCGGACGGTGATTAAGCTGACCGCTGACAACATCAAACTGGAGGGACTGGTGACAGCAAACCAGAATTTCAAGATTAAGGAAGACGGCAGCATCGAGGCTGTGAATGGTAAGTTCACAGGAGAAATCAATGCCAGCAGTGGAACGATAGGCGGTTTCGCCATAAGTTCTCATTCTCTGGTATCGCAAGACTACGATGGCAGTGAAATGTATCTTAGCAGCGATCTGTTGCGTTTCACGGACACTAACGGCACGAACAATAGTGTCTATATAGGAGCCGATACCGTCCCCCCATCTTCCGGCGGCTCTTGGTCGTGCCCGATGCGTGTTAGCGTGGAGCGTGACGATGGTGATGACGGTATCAAAATATACTCAAATATAGGAATCCATATCAGCGCGACTGGTGCAAAAAGTTGGGATGACATGCCCTTCACCGGCAATCATGCCCTGTATATTGCCGACGGTGACATTTGCGGTTTCCGTCTTCGCACCCGTCGAGTAAGCAAGAACCAGACGCTGAGCGACTATGACGGCGTGATACTGACAGTAGGCAGCGAGAATATTACCCTGACCCTTCCTGCTAACCCGAAAGAAGGTCAGATTTATATGTTCAAGCAGATGTCTTCGGGCAGTTATACCCTACAGGTTGGCGACTCCAGCCATAATATCAATGACGGGCGAACAAACAGGAAACAGTCTTGGACTGTAAATTCTGGATGTTTTGTGATTCTCGTCTGGGACAGAGTGAACAAACTCTGGTGTGCAGGATATACGAACAACAACTAAAAATACACAGCAATGGCAAAAATCAATTTTCAGCAATTTGAGATGTGGGACGGCATCGCCCACAGACAAAAAACGACTGTAGATGCCCGTGAAGGTATTGCAGACCTCATATATCGCAATACCATAGGAATGCGTGGTCATTCGCTTGCCCATAAAGTGTATGAGAGCGAAGGTGCCATTGACTACACAGAAGAGGAAGTCCGTACGCTATGTGGAATAGTGGAGCGTCTTGGCACGGGTCCCGCTATCGACGGACTTCACGAGCAGTTGAACCTGAACAATAAGGAGGATTAACTATGACAGAGCAAGAGAAACAAGAAATCAAGCAGGAAGTGCTGAACGCCATCAAGAGCGAGAGCCAGGGCGTGACGGAACTGGAGGAAGTGTCGAGCCTTGACGGGGTGAAGACCCTGCCCGCGCTTCGCGGCACGGAACTGGTGAGTGCGCCTGTAAGTCTGCTGGGCAAGCCGGCTACCGATGCGGCAGCGCAGGCACTGGCAGCGAAAGCAGCGGCAGAAGGAGCAGCCGGAACCGCCAACACCGCCGCGGGCAATGCCGACGCAAAGGCTCAGGCGGCACAGACGGCGGCACAAGCGGCCACGGATGCGAAAGAAGCGACGGAGCAAGCCACACAAGCAGCCGAAGCCGTGGTGGAACAATATGAGGACGTGGCAGTGTTGGCTCGGAACGGTGCCACAGCCCGTTTTGCCGGCATATTGGATGACGTGACGCTGGCGGAGCAGAGCTTCACCAGTGTGGATGCCATCTACTATGTGACGGCGAAGAAACTGTTTGTCGGCAAGAATGGCACAAGATACAGCATGTCTTGGAAAGGTTGTGAAATGTACAACGACCTGACCGCTGACCCGATAGGCATCAGGAAGGACAAACTCTACCTGCAGGGCGACACACTCTATGCCTGGAGCGACGAAGATAATGCCCTTGTGGAGGCCAGCGGCACCGGCGGCGGCAATACCATCAACGTGACGGAGACCTATCCGCTGGACAATGGCTTTTACACCCTTGCCACCGCCATCAGAGCCGTGGAGGAGAAGAAGCGCGTGAAAGGCGCATGTGTGACCTTCGAGGTGAGCCAGGGCAAGTGGCAGACGAAGCAGTTTGTGGGTACCAGCCTGACCAGTTGGGAGAGCGAGAGCAGCTGGGACGACTTCGGCGGTGGCGGCACGGTGAAGAGCGTGACGCTGAACGGTCAGAAGAAGACCCCCGACGCCCAAGGCAACATAGACCTGACGGTGGACGAGTTGACGGTGGATGCGAGCCTGGATGCCCAGAGCACGAACCCTGTGGAGAACCGCGCCGTTGCTGGCAAGTTCAACGAGATAGAGAGTGCGACCCTGTTTGACAGCGACGTGGAGGAAGGCGACGACGGCACCCAGACGGTGACGCTGAAGAACAAGAGCGGTGCGGCCATTACCCAGTTCACGCTGGCAGCCGGCGGTGGCGGTGGCGGCGGCGACACCCAGGCGACGAAGATTGTGCTGGGCGCAAGCGTGAACCAGGGCATCATCAAAGAAGGCGGGAACTGCGTGCTGACGTGGAGCTATGACCATCAATATACCAGCGGCGATGATGCAGGCCAGACAACAGGGCAGAAGGCAACGGTGGAGATAAGGGTGCTTCGAGGCTCCATCCTTGCCTACAGCGTCACGACGGAAGACGTGAGCAAAGGCACCTACACGCTGGATGTGAGCAAATACCTGCAGGTGGGCACGACCGACATCTACGTGAAGGCGACGACCACCGACCCGACTACGGGCAAGACACAGACGAAGCAGGCGTATGCGAACGTGAAGGTGGTGAACCTGAGCCTGCAGAGCAGTTACAGCCTGAGCAGCGGTCTGAGCACCGGCGGCTACGGCTCGACGGAAAGCGCGGTCATCCCCTACACCGTGCAGGGCACCGGCACGAAGGTCGTCACCCTGTATGTGGACGGGAGCCAGTACGAGACTGCGACCGTGACCAGGAGCGGCGCGACTAACGGCAGTTTCACGATACCGATGAGCGGACTGACCATAGGCCGTCACACGGTGCAGATGGTGGCCGAGATGGATGCCAGCGCCGACCTGACGCTGAGGAGCGAGAGCATCTACATGGACATCTTCAAGGCCGGCAGCAGTGCCCCGCTGATCGGCACGAAGCACACGTTCCAGGACGGACGCATCTTCACGACAGACCACCGCACCCCACGTCTGGCAGCCGGACAGTATGAGCAGCTGACCTTCGAGTATGCCGTGTATGACGCAGGCGTTACCCCTGCCCCGATGAGTGTGTGGCAGAACGGGGAGAAGGTGCAGGACGTGTCGGTTCCCCGTAGCACCCAGACCTACGCCAACCGCTTCACGGAGCAGGGCGCACAGACCATGAAACTGGTGAGCGGCGCGACGGAATACCCGTTCTATATCGACGTGAGCAAGAGCAGCATCGACGTGGAGGAAGCGACCCTTGACCTGCGGCTGAAGCTGAGCGCCGCCGGCAGGAGCAACGGCGAGAGCGACCCCGTGCACTGGGAGCACGGCGAGGTGAAGACCACCTTCGAGAACGTGGACTGGCAGACGAGCGGGTGGACCGGCGAGTCGCTGAAGCTGATGAACGGCGCGAAAGCCTACATCGACTTCAAGCCCTTCACGCAGGATGCCGCCACGACGGGCCGCACGTTTGAGGTGGAACTGAAGGTGAGCAACATCACGGACAAGGAGAGCGACGTGGTGAGTTGCCTGGACGGAGTGAAGGGCTTCCAGATCACGGCAGACAAGGCCATGATGTACACCGGCTCGACGAAGGAGGTGGAGGACGAGGACGGCAACAAGACCACCCAGCCCGTGGGCGTTGGCCGCCAGTACGGTCAGGATATGTGGGTGAAGATTGCTTTCGTGATTGGCAAGCGCTCAGAAGGGCGCCTGATGGAACTCTACGTGAACGGTACGCGCTGCGCTGCCGACATCTACGGTGACAGCGACAACTTCATGCAGGACACGCCGAAGGGAATCACGCTGGACAGCACGGGTGCAGACGTGGAGGTGCGGACGGTGCATGTGTATGACCGTGCGCTGAGCGACGACGAGGAAATGGACAACCACATCGTGAACCGCCAGACGCTGGACGAGATGGCCGCCCTGTTTGAAGAGAACGACGTGCTGGGCGAGGACGGACGGAGCATCGACTTCCAGAAACTGCGTAACAAGGGCAAGGGCATCATGCTCGTGGTGCGCCAGGGCGGACTGGACCCTGTGAACGCCGAGAACAACAAGAAGACCGACTTCCTTGCCGACGTGCACCTGTGGCTTCCGGACGGACGGTACATCTACCTGCACAACGTATATATCAGAATCCAGGGCACGAGCTCGACGAAATACCCGACGAAGAACTACCGCATCTACTGCGCGAAGGGAGAGAATCCGGAGATGTATATCAACGGCGTGAAGCAGACGGAACTGAAGATCGCCCTGCGCGTGGGACAGAAGAAAGTGAAGATCCTTTGTGCCAAGGCTGACTACTCAGACTCGTCAATGGCTCAGAACACCGGCGGCGCGAAGCTGTGGAACAACCTGATGAAGTCGCTGGGGTTCCTGACCCCGCCTCAGCAGGTGGACAGCAACGTGAGGACAGCCGTGGACGGTTTTCCTATCGACGTGTTCTCGGCAGAGAGCCTGGAGGACACGCCGACCTACTACGGCCAGTACAACCTGAACCACGACAAGAGCGACTGGCAGGCTATCATCGGCATGGAAGGCGTGGATGGTTTCACGCCGACAGAACCCATCGCCTTCGAGTTCCTGAACAACACGCAGCCGCTGTGCCTGTTCCAGGGACAGAGCGACCTGGACGCGCAGGCGGCAGCGGAGTTTGACAACGCCCTGGAGTTCAACTACCCGGCGAAGACGGGTGGCGAGGATACGAAGTGGGCCAATGCGCCGACGGCGAAGAAAAACGCCTTCAAGCGTCTGTGGGGCTGGATTAGGGACTGTGTGCCGGCAGGCGCGACACCGAGCGACGTGAGCACGTTTGTCTCGAGCGAGTTCAAAACGGAGGTGAGCCAGTACCTGAACCTGAACTTCCTGCTGTGCTGGTGGCTGTTCACGGATTACTTCGCCAACGTGGACCAGCGGGCGAAGAACATGATAGCCGCGACGTGGGATGCGCTGGTGTGGTATCTGCTGTATTACGACGGCGACACCCAGATTGGCGACCGCAACGACTCGATGCTGGCATACCTGTACAACGTGACGCGAGAGACGTGGGACAGCGACAAGAACAAATACGCCTTTGAGGGCCACGACTCGTGGCTGTGGTGCCTGGTTCTCGCCAACTTCAAGGATGAGATCAAGGCGATGGCCACGACGATGAGAGAGAAACTGACCGAGGAACTGGTGAACCAGATGTTCGACGAGGAGCAGCAGGGGAACTGGTGCGGCAGAGCCTACAACAAGAGCGGCGAAATCAAGTACATCAAGCCCCAGACCGAGGGTGTGCAGACGAAGACCGGCATCGTGAAGTACCCGTATATCTACGCCCTGAAGGGTGACAAGCAGGCATTCAGGCACTGGTTCATCCAGAACCGCTTCGCCCTGCTCGACGCGAAGTATGAGACGGGCAACTATCTCTCTGACAACATAGACATGTATATGAGCCGCCAGGCGACGGAGGCGGCCAACACCATCGTGGTGAAGGCGAGCGAACTCTACTACTTCGGCTACGGCACGAACAACGCCCCCCACCTGCAGCCGAGCGAGGAGGCCAAGAAAGGCGGCACGGTGACGCTGGTGTTCAGCAACGCCTTCACGGTGAACGACCCGATAAGAATCTACGGCGCGAGCCGCATTGCCGAACTGAACATGGAGGGAGCGGCGAACAACCTGACGGGTGACCTGAACCTGAACAAGTGCAAGGTGCTGCGTGTGCTTGACCTGCAGACGAACGGGAGCGGCAGCACCGGCTGGTGTCTGGTACTGGACCAGTGCCGCCAGTTGACCGACGTGAACCTGTACGGTCAGGCGAGTGCGAAGACCGGCACGCTGAGCAGCACGGAACTGGACTTCAGGAACCAGACGCGACTGAAGACGCTGGACGCTCGCGGCGTGAACGTCCAAGCGGTGCTGTTTGCTCAGGGCTGTCCTCTGACGACCGCCAAACTGGGCAGCAACATCCAGACGCTGAGACTGGAGTATCTGCCCGACCTGAAGGAGAGCGGACTGACGCTGCAGAACTGGCGGACGGTGAAGACGCTGCGCTATGCCGGTTGCCCGAACATCAGCTGGCAGTCGATGATCAGCAAGTGCGTGAACGTGGAACGTGTGCGCATCGAGGGCATCAGCGTGGAAGACGACGGAACCCTGCTGAACCGCTACAAGAACCTGAAGGGCGTGGACGCGAGCGGCAACGCCGTGGACTACTGCGCCCTTGTGGGCACGGTGCAGCTGACGAGCTACATGGACGACGAGGACTATGCCGCCATGCAAGCGAGATACCCGGAGCTGACGATCCTGCAGCCCGACTACTCGATGCTGGAGTTTGACGACACGGTGAGCGACGACGCCAACGTGAGCAACCTGGACAACGGGACGGGCTACAAGTTCGGCACGGACTATGTGGCGAGCGGCCATGTGCTGGCACTGCTGAAGAGGCGCTACCGCTGCCTGGCGAAGGTGACGAAGAAGCCGACCTCGCGGAACATCACCCATGCAGGCGTGGCGACGACGCAGAACAATGGGGATGGCGAGGCGACCATCTATCCGCTCCATGCAGAGAACTCGAACTACTACGCCGATGCCCAGGAACTGAAGAACTGCTCGGCGGCTAAGCTGGACAGCACGGAGGGCGACTGGATGATGTATGAGCCCCACCGCTGGTTCAAGGGTGTGAACGACTACCTGAACGGCAAGCACTATGCTTGCTGGAGCAGCAACGAGCGTATGCCGAAGAAGCCGGACTGCGACATTGTGACCCTGGACGAGATCAAGGATGCCGGTGACTACCGGAATAACTACAAGATCATGAGCGGCAAGGAGACGCTGGCGCAGAGCTACACGGCAGACAACAGCTACGCCGTCTGCAGGGTGGGCGTGAGCGGCTACAAGAAAGTGCGCTTCCCAAGTGTGCCAGGCACGAACCTTGTGTGTGCCGTGTTCACGGACTCAGCTGGTCTCGTAGTGGGCACGGTAGTGGTGAGCACGCTCGGCTCGAAGTTCGTTGCCGGCATGTACCTGATAGCCGACGTTCCGGCAAATGCCGTTGCCCTGAACTTCTCGATTCTGAAGACTGCGGAGTTTGACATGGTGGTGCTGAGCAACAGCACGAAGATAGAGGACATGGAACCCGACTGGGTGGAGGTGGAGCCCTACCTGTGCGCCGTAGTGGGCAGCAGCGTGGTCGGGGACAAACTGAGAGCCTGTATCACCGGCGGCTCGACAGCAGCGAGCATGACGTGGACTGACTTCCACTTCTACTCTGCCCAAAGAGGTATGCAGCAGATAGACGGCCTGATGCACAACGACATCGCCAACCTGTTCTTTGCCAAGTACGGGCGGCGAGACAGCCAGATGCAGTGCGGCGCGGGACAAAACTCAAACACCAGAACCACCGGCGGCACTGCGAAGATAGGCATGCAGGACACGGTGAACACGAACGGCACGACCGTGGGCGGCGTGGAAGGCAACGGTAAGGCCTTCTACAAGGAGACGAACACGGACGGCGAGACGGTGTTCTACCAGTTGAACAACACGAACTGCCTCGGCTACGAGGACATCTACGGCCATAAATATGATATGATGGACTGCGTGGACGTTCCGAACGACAGCGGTAACGGCGGCAAGTGGCGATACCTGATGCCTGACGGAACATACCGACGGGTAAAGGGCGTGGAGGCCACCGGCTGGATCAACGGCGTGACACACGGAAAATATATGGACGTGGTGCCAGCAGCCGCTTCGGGCAGCAGCACGACATACTATTGTGACTACTATTACTACAGTGGTTCCACAGGCCGTGTGGTCTATCGCGGCAACAACCACGCGTATGCGAATGGCGGTGTGTCGTGCGCGTATGCGTTTAGCGATGCGTCGAGCTCGCATGCGTATGTCGGGTCGCGTCTGGCCTTCCGCGGCAAAATCGTGGTGGCGGAGAGCGTGGCCGCGTACAAGGCGGCAGTCGAGGTAGCGTAAGCGGAAAAGCGAAAACGGGAGCGAAGCGACAAAGCGTAAAGCGTGATGTCTGAGGTACGAAGACATCAAGAAATACGGGCGTAAGCCCGTCGAAGTTGGTGGAATTTTCGGTAGCCTCGCTGAAAATGAGTACCTTTGCAGTCGGAAAGCTGACAATATGCACTTTTCAGGGTGGAAGCTCCCATAGGCCGTGTGGTCTATCGCGGCAACAACAACGCGAATGCGAATGGCGGTGTGTCGTACGCGAATGCGAATAACGATGCGTCGAACTCGAATGCGAATGTCGGGTCGCGTCTGGACAACAACCAAAGAAACTGAAATCGGCGTACAGCGACGGGGACGTGTCCCCAGTGCGGTGCCGAGGGAGCCGAGCCCCACCAACAGCGGCTTAACCTCTATAAAGAGGACATGACACCGCTCATGTGCCGGAAAGGTGAAAAACGGAGTGACGGGTAGAGTTTGGTAGGTCGGTAACGGCTCGAAGAACTTGGACCCACGGAAGGAAGGCTTCGGCCTTCGCAAACAACAATTTTTGAACTATGCGCAGAGAAGGTTACATCATTGAGGAAATCGTTGAGTACGGCAATATGTCGGACTCCTTCGATACGGTGCTCCGAGGCACGAAGCGGAAACGCTCACGCCAGGGGCGCTGGCTCCTTGCGCATAGGGACGAGGTGATACGGGACCTGACGGAGCGTATAGCGTCCGGCACGTTCACCGTGAAGGACTACAGGGAGCGCGAGATCGTGGAAGGCGGCAAGCTGCGCAAGATACAGGTGCTCTCCATGTATGACCGCATCGGCGTACATGCCGTGATGAATGTCGTGGACAGGCACATGCGCAAGCGCTTTATCCGCACCACCTCGGCCAGTATCAAGGAACGCGGGATGCACGACCTGCTGGCGTATATCCGGCGCGACCTGGAGGAAGATCCTGACGGAACGCGGTACTGCTACAAGTTCGACATCTCGAAGTTCTACGACAACGTGCAGCCGGACTTTGTGATGTACTGCGTGAAGCGGATTTTCAAGGACAAAAGGCTCATTGCCCTGCTGGACGGCTTTGTCCGCATGATGCCGTCGGGCATCAGCATCGGGCTGCGTAGTTCGCAGGGGCTGGGCAATCTCTTATTGTCTGTATTTTTAGACCACTATTTGAAGGACAGGTACGGCGTGCGTCATTTCTACCGCTATTGTGATGACGGCGTGGTACTCGGAAAATCGAAAGCGGAATTGTGGCTCGTGCGTGACGTGGTACACGAACTGGTGGAGCATATAGACTTGGAGGTGAAAGCCAACGAGCGCGTGTTCCCGGTAAGTGAGGGCATCGACTTCCTGGGCTATGTGATTTACAGTTCCAAGCATGTGGAACTGCGCAAGCGCATCAAGCAGAAGATGGCCCGCAAGATGCACGAGGTCAGGAGTAGGAAAAGAAGGCGTGAATTGATAGCGAGCTTCTATGGCATGGCAAAGCACGCCAATTGTAACATGTTGTTTAATAAATTAACAGGCAAACAGATGAAATCATTCAAGGATTTGAAAGTCGCTTACAAACCGGAGGACGGCAAGAAGCGCTTCTCTGGTGCGGTGGTAAGCATCAGGGAATTGGTGAACCTGCCCATCGTAGTCAAGGACTTCGAGACAGGCATCAAGACAGAGCAGGGCGAGGACCGCTGCATCGTGGCCATCGAGCAGAACGGCGAGCCCAAGAAGTTTTTCACCAACAGCGAGGAGATGAAGAATATCCTCGCCCAGATTAGAGAAATGCCCGACGGGTTCCCCTTCGAGACCACCATCAAGACGGAGACCTTCGGCAAAGGTAGAACCAAGTACGTTTTCACTTAGAGACAATGCAAAGGACAGAAGGAACCGCCGGTGTAAAACTGATTGAATGCGTCAGCCCGGCAAGAAACAAGTGGCGCGTCCGCTGGGACGTGCAGGAACATGAGGACGGATCTGCCGACTACATGGAGGCGGAGTTCGCCCACAAGCCGACTGACGAGGAAATCAAGGCCGCTGTCATTGGCTGGTACAATCAGCAGACCGACCAGACCATCCTGTCCGGCTTCGAGTATGAGGGCGACCCTGTGTGGCTGTCCTCTGAGAACCAGTTCAACTACAAGGCAGCCTACGACCTCGCCGTACAGTCGAATGGTACGACGCTACCTGTGAAGTTCAAGTTCGGTACAGACGAGCAGCCGAAGTATCGGGTGTTTGAAAGACTGGAGGAACTGGCTGACTTCTACACGAAGGCCATGCGTTTTATCCAGGACACGCTGGATGCTGGATGGCAGAAGAAAGATGCGTTCAACCCGGAAGACTATCGGGATGAATAAACTCTGAAGGAAGCCCTTGGGGGTGGGCATAAAAAAGCCCCCAGCCTGTTAATATAGACGCCAATCATTTATTAACAACGCACCCATACAGGAGACAGCTGGGGGCCTATGCCCTTCACTCCCCTGTATGGGTTTTTATATGCGAAATAAATGATTGGCGGTACAAAGGTATAAAAAAATAATGAAATGACGCTGTTTGAGATATTAAATTTCAATAAAGAGCTTATTGACAGGCTTATTTCGGTCGGTTTTAAGCCCGACGACTGCCGTTACGTGGCACTTTACGCAGATTATATGAAGATGCACGGACGTGGCGAGAAAGTGACGTATATCGTGACTCTGCTCTCTGACAAGTACAAGGTGAGCGAGCGCAAGGTGTACAACATCATCAAGAAGTTTGAGACTAACTGCACGGCTGGTGCAGTGTGATTTGGCTTGAACTTTCCCTTGTCTCGCTGAATGACCGTACCTTTGCGGTGATAAAATTAGCGAGACAATGAGAAAGCAATATCTATCGGCACCGCTTCCTTTCCAGGGACAGAAGCGTATGTTTGCCAAAGAGTACATTAATGTGCTCCAGCAGTTCCCTGACGGTACGACATTCGTGGACCTGTTCGGCGGCTCTGGCTTATTATCACACATAGCCAAGTGCCAGAAGCCGCATTCCAAGGTAGTATATAACGACTTTGACGGCTATCGCCAGCGGCTTGAAGCCCTGCCTGTCACCAATGCGCTGCTGGCAGAACTGAGGGAGATTGTGGATGTGCCACGCCACAAGCCCATATTGGGGGAGACAAAGGAACGTGTGCTGTCCTGCGTCCGCAAATACCTACACGACTACGGCTATATCGACTATATCACGCTGTCCTCGTCGATTATGTTCTCTATGAAGTACGCCACCGAGTTTTCGGATCTGGAGAAGGAAACACTATATAATAATATAAGGACGACCGACTATGAACCGTGCTTGGACTACCTCGACGGGCTGACCATTACCTCCTGTGACTACAGGGAGGTGTTTGAGCAGTACAAGGACGTGCCAGGTGTGGTGTTCCTGGTTGACCCTCCGTATTTGAGCACGGACAGCAAGACATACAAGATGTACTGGAAATTGTCAGACTACCTCGATGTGCTGACGGTGCTTGCCGGACATCGCTTTATCTATTTCACCTCTAACAAGTCTTCTATCGTTGAACTGTGCGACTGGATGGGTAAGCATCCGGAACTGGGCAACCCGTTTGAGAACTGCCAGCGTCGTGAGTTCAATGCCCACATGAATTACAGCGCGTCCTACACGGACATCATGCTATATACGAAAGCCGCTTAAACAACATTCTAATACCGTTTGAACGATGAACAAATACTACCAGATACTGGGCAAGGTTCTGGAGAAAGGAAAGACCCAGACGAACAAGAAAGGAAATATCCGCTACCTGCTCAATGAGCAGTTGTCATTGACCCCTGCCGACCTGCTCGATATATTCGAGAGCCACGGCATAGCCAGGAAGAAACTGAAGAATGAGTTGCAACTTTTTATGCAGGGTGAGCGGAACGTGGAACGATACCGCGACGTGGGCATCAACTGGTGGGACTATTGCGGTTCTGTCCTGGTGAACAGTTACCCGACCTACTTTGAGAAACTGCCTCCACTCATTGCGAAGATAAACCGCGAGAAGCGCAACAGCAAGAACTATGTGCTGTTCCTCGGTGAGACTGGTGCAGAGAGCAACCAAGCCCCATGCCTGAGCCTCGTGCAGTTCCAGATAGACGACGGGGAACTGGTACTGTCAGCATACCAGCGAAGCAGCGACGCGAACCTTGGCTTGCCGGCTGATATTTACCATCTCTACCTCATGGCTCGGCAGATAGATTTGCCTCTGAAAAGCATAACGCTGAACCTTGGCAACGTACACATATACGAGAACAACCAGGAACGCACACGCCAGCTGCTTGATGGCGACGAGAATGTGAAGTTTGATTTGAACGTTTGAAACAACATGGAGAAAAAGAAAACGCCCCAGAGAAATCTGAGGCGTTTTTTCGTTGTGGGGAAGGAACCCGAAAAAGTAACATTTCGTTTTGCGAAGCGGACTCTATATTTCCCATCTCAGCCAAAACGGTAATAAGGATGGATGCAATTGGGTTGACTTCTCCATTAGGTTGCAGCGAGTATAAGCCAAGGTTCTGAATGTAGACTGAAACCTTAGCCTCATGTAGCTGCTCAAGGGATTTCAGTACTTGCAGCGTCGATCTCCCTAAGCGGCTCAGTTCAGATAGTAGGAGGTAATCGACATGGTTCTTGGTGCAGTAGTCAAGGCACTCGGTCAGAACTTGTCGCTCCTCATTTTTCTTCGCCCCTGAAATATGCTCTTCATAGATTTTGACAATTTCCATATCCTGGGCTTCGCTGAATTTTTGAAGGTCTGTGATTTGTCGTGATGTGTCCTGCCTGTCATTTTCAGAACTCACCCTGGCATAAATCACGGCCCTCTTGTTTTTTGCGTTCATAATAATCTTTGAATTAAAAGAATATATTGAAAGGGTGTATCCATTAGCCGTTACAGACTTTTTTGAATACACCCATGAAATGAACACACTAATGGCTCATC
>ONXE01000034.1 GCA_900321775.1 uncultured Bacteroidales bacterium | reverse complement strand
AGACCTATACCTTCCCCAAGACCAGGATATGTTCGACGACTGCAGCCCGATGACCATCACCCACACGGACGCGCGCACGGGCGACGACCATGGCGGCTGGACCATTCGCCGCGACTATGAGGTGACGGATGCCTGCGGCCATACCATTCAGGACTTCGTCGAGGTCTCCGGCCGCGACCAGACGCCCCCTGAGGCCTACAACACCGAGGTGAAAAAAGACACCATCTGGGCTTACACCCAGTGCCTCTGCGACAGCATCCATGTCATCAACGACTTCAACCAGATTGTATCCCTCTTCGGTCTCAGCGACGAATGCACAGGCGATAATATCAGCCTGGTGAGCAAGACCCGGACCTTCAAGGCCGGAGTCCAGGGCAGCCATTTCCCCGACACGGTGGTGGTGGCCTACACCGTTGCCGACCCCTACGGCAACGCGAATACCTTCTATCACGCCCAGGTCATCTGCGACACCGTGCGACCTACCTTCGACATTGTCCCCAAGGACACAGCCCTCTGCCTCATCGACACCGAGAAATACGAAGAGACCGTCAACTGGGCCATCCACGATGAGAACAACCAGATAATCAACCGAGTGGCGAACATCCACGACAACTGCACCCGCCTGCCGGGAAGCTTCACGGTCCGCGATTCGATTGATTTAGATAATTGTAATGTTGTCAACGGCATACGGCAATACGAACAATACTGGACCGTCACCGACTCCTGCGGCAACGCCTTCACCGACAAGATGATCATCAAGGTGAATCCACTGCCAACAATCCGTATCGACACCTTAGGCACCCAAACCATCATCTACGGTGAGATGATTCAGGATATAACGATACACAACGAGTACTCTACTCTTTCCGTGACACTAAGGGAAGACGGGCTGACTTTCAACTCGAGTGAGCGCAAGGTGTCGGGTTGGTTAGACAGCGTCGGAACCTACATTGATACCGCCACGGCCATGAGTATCTATGGTTGCGGCAGCGTGGACACCGTCATCCGGATTTATGTAAACCCGAGACCCATCACCATCGCAGCGGGAAGCGCCACGAAGAAATATGACGGCACGCCGCTCACCTCGCCGTACTACGAATGTACGCTGATCGACCCTGACAATAGGCTAAATGGTATTCCCATTCTTAATGTTGACACCATTGCCGGCTTGACCATCACCGGCAGTCAGACCGACGTGGGCTCCAGTGCCAACGTGGCCTCCAATGCGGTGTTCACACGCAGGAGAGACACCTCGGTGAATATGAACTCCTGCTATGCCGTCACCTACGGTCAGGGGACTCTCTCTGTCACCACCAACGACACGCTCATCCGCGTCGTTCCCGGCAGCGGCAGCAAGATTTACGACGGCACGCCGTTTACCCTTACCGACCACGACGACTTCACCGTCACCGGCGTTCCTGATGGCCTCACCTGGACAGCCACCGCCGACGGCACGGTCACCAACCCGATTCCCGGAGAGGGCGAGAAGACCGTGAACGCGGTCACTTCCTTCCATATCTTCGATGCCGACGGCAAAGATGTGACAAGCTATTTCACCAACATCGACCTGAGTGCCACGGGCACGCTGTCCATCAAGCAGGGCCTGCCTGCCGGACCGGGCAAAACGGGTGAATACTGGGCGACCGTCTATCATCAAGCGTACGGGTACGAGGTCGATGAGAACACGCACATCTACATTGCGTCGCTTACCGGCACGGTGCTGACGCTGACTGAACTGACGAACGACAGACGCATCCCGGGCGACCATGCCGTGGTCCTCAAGTCAGACGCAAGTCCGATTGCGCTGACAGTCTACCCGACTACCACCAGCAGCAACGTCTTCACCGGCAACGACCTGCAGGGCGTTCCGTTCCTCGCTAATCAGGACGGCAGCTATTCGGCTAACCCGCAAGGACTGGTTGCCGATGGCACGCAGTATGTGCTGAGCGGAGGCACGCATGGCGCAGGCTTCTACAAGATGGCTCCCGGGTATTCCATCCCCTCCGGCAAGGCCTACCTGGTCTACACCGGCCCCACTACAGCTCCGGATTGCTTCCGACTCGAAGACGGAGAAGAGATCTCCACCGGCCTGATACTCATTCCCGCAGCCGACCAAGACAATCGCTGGCCGGAGGGAGCAGATGGCAGCAATGCCGGCCGTAAGTTCATCATGAACCGACGTCTCTACATCCTCCGTGACGGCATCATCTACGACGTCCTCGGCAATCAGGTCAAATCCTATCAGACCTATTAGTCCTATTAGTCCAATTTAATTCTTTCGATTATGACAAAGAAAACATACGACACCCCTACCCTTCAGCTTATCGCGCTCCGTGCCCGCGATATCATTACGGACAGTCAGGATAGTTTGGACCCGGAAAAGCCGAACAACATCTTAGATGACCAAGTCGTTTACATCGCTTGGTGACCGTCCTCTTCAACGGCGAAGTCGTCTACGTCCCCTGACAGACCTCCTCTTCGCTTCGCTTCCAATCAAGTGCAGACCCCACCGTCTGCACTCTTTTTTCGCATTAACCCCTCATTTTGACATCCCCACCCAAGAAAAACGTCACTTTTTCGCTTCGAAATTTGGTCATATCAAAAATTTTTATTACCTTTGCACCCGCAATGGATAACGAAACGAAAACGAGTTACCTGAGCATCGCCGCAAAGGCCGAGGGGCTGTACAAGGAAAAGGGCAGTCGATTCCTGGCTTTTGCCGAGCCAATTTGCTCGGAGGCGGAGGTGCGTGAACGGCTGGTTTTCTATCGTAAAGCCTATCACGACGCCCGGCACGTATGCTTTGCATACAAGTTGGGTGAAGTGGCGCGAAGCAGCGACGACGGTGAGCCATCCGGTACCGCAGGCAAGCCCATCATGGGTCGCATCGAGAGTGCCGGTCTGGACCGCATCCTGATCGTTGTGGTACGTTATTTCGGAGGCATCTTGCTGGGCACAGGCGGTCTGGTGGTGGCCTACCGGGAAGCGTCTGCCGACGCTATCGCGCACGCGAAAGTAATAGAATGTGACATTACCTCCACTCGCACGCTGCAGTTCGGCTACGAACAGATGCACGAAGTAATGCGTCTTATCAAAGAGACCGATGCGCGCATCCTTCGACAAGACTGGGACGGCAGCAATTGCGAGATGGAAATAGAAGTCGGCGTCAGGTATGCTGACAGATTTGTAAAATAGAAAGGATTATGGAAGATATTTACAAGCAAGTAGCGGCCTATGAAGGCCAAGAGATAACAGCAGCAGTAGAGCGTGTGTTGGACGACCCGGATTTTGCACGTTGGCTGTACGGTACAACAGAACGCCGTTTGCCCAAGTTGGCGCAGCGAATGATTTTGGGGCTGCTCCGTCATTCGGACAATCCGCGTCAAATCGTGGACCGTTTTCTGGTTTATCCTTTTATGCGTCAAACCAAACGCGCCTCTATTCGCAAACTGGAGATTACCGGTCTGGAGAATCTGGACCACAAGGTGGATGGTGAACCGCACGGACAATTGTTTCTGACCAATCACCGCGACATCATTCTTGACGCGGCATTGTTGGCTTATCTGCTGAACGAAAAAACGGGGCTTCGCCTGTATATCGGCGTTGGAAACAACCTGTTCGGCAAGCCGTGGATTGAGGATTTGATGCGTGTTTGCGGCTGTTTTGCCGTGATTCGCAACGGTAATCCGCGTGACTTGGTGCACAACTCCGAAGTACTGTCCGACTATATTGTGGAACGTCAGCAGTCGGGTCATTCGCTTTGGCTCGCGCAACGCGAAGGTCGTGCCAAAGACGGCGATGACCGCACGCAACCCTCACTGCTGAAGATGCTTACACTGGCAGGAGAAGGTTCGATTTTCGAGAAGATGAAACGTCTGCACATCACGCCCGTGAGCATCAGTTATGAGTACGATCCTTGTGATTATCTGAAGGCACGCGAACTGCAGTTGAAGCGCGACAAACCCGACTACGTCAAGTCCACGATGGAGGACATGAAGAGCATGCAGATTGGTCTTTGCGAGATGAAAGGCGAGGTCACGTACAACATCACTCCGTGTATCAATGACGAGCTGGACGAACTGCAGAAAACCGCTGCCGACCTGCCACGCAATGAACAACTGCGCTTGTGTGCAGAACTGATAGACAAGCATATTTTCCAGGGCTACAATCTGGCTTGGACCAACATTGCCGCCAAAGAGATTCTGGAAGGCTACGAGGATGAGAAATTTGAGATCTACCTGCAGGCGCAGCTGGACAAAATCGTGATGCCCAAAGGCATTGAGAAAGACATTCCTTTCCTGCGTGAACGTATTCTGGAGCTCTACGCCAATCCGGCAATCAATCAGTACAACATCAATAACCCCCAACAATGAGAACGGCTATCTTTCCCGGCTCTTTCGACCCCTTCACCATCGGTCATTACGACATTGTGCAACGCGCCTTGCCGCTGTTTGACGAGATTGTGATTGGTGTGGGCATCAATGCGCAGAAGCGACCTCTTTTTTCCCCGGAAGAGCGCATCGAGGCGATAAAAAAAGCCTTTCGTGACGAGCCGAAGGTGCGAGTAATGACGTATGAGACGCTGACGGTGGATTTTGCGCATGAGGTGGGAGCAACGTTTATGCTGCGAGGCGTGCGTTCAACCGTGGATTTCGAATACGAAAAAGCATTTGCGGAGGCCAACAAACAACTATCAGGCATTGAGACCGTTCTGCTGCTGACCAAACCCGAATACGAGCATATTTCCAGCAGTCTGGTACGCGATTTGTACAGTTACGGGAAAGATATAACTCCTTATTTACCGAAATGATGAAACGACTTCAGACCATACTGGTTGCATTGCTTCTGGTCAGTTGGACCGGAATGGCAGCCGGCAAAGACAAATCGCCCCGTGTGGAGCAGAACCTGAGCATTTTCAATGACGTGCTGAGACAAGTGGACATGTGGTATGTGGACACACTCAACTACGAAGCGCTGACGGAAACGGCTATTAACGCCATGCTCAAGCAAATTGACCCCTATACCGTCTATATTCCCGCTCGCAAGAACGAGACCGTCAAGATGTTCACTACCGGCAAATACGGCGGAATAGGCGCGCTGATTATGCAGTACGACTCGTCGAAAGTGGTTGTTTCTCAGCCGTATGAGGGACTGCCGGCGCAGAAAAACGAAGTGCTGGCAGGCGATGTGATTCTGGAAGTGGACGGCAAGAAATGTACGGGCAAGAAGACCGGTCAAGTGAGCGAATTGCTCCGCGGAAAAGCCGGTACTGTCGTGAAAATCAAGCTTCAACGTGAAGGTGTTGACAAGCCGTTTGTCAAGGAGATAGTGCGCGAAGAAATCAAACTGCCCACTGTGCCTCATTATGCTATGCTGGACGATAGCATCGGCTATCTGGCGTTCTCGGAGTTTACGGAGCATTCCTCTCGTGAGTTCCGCTCCGCACTGGATGACTTGTGCAAGAATCAGGGCTGCAAGCACCTGATTATCGACCTGCGCGGCAACGGCGGCGGCCTCATCAGTGAGGCGCTGAATATTGCCGGTTTCTTTCTGCCCAAAGGCACGGAGGTGGTCACAACCAAAGGACGTCTGGACAGCAGCAGTCGCCGTTACAAGACTATCAATGACCCTTGCTACCCCACTCTGCCGCTTACTATCCTTGTGGACGACCACTCCGCTTCGGCCTCGGAGATTCTCTGCGGTTCCCTTCAGGACCTTCATCGCGCCACGCTTATTGGTGAGAAGACGTTTGGCAAGGGACTGGTGCAGAACATCCGCAAGATTGTCCATGACGGCAATCTGAAAGTAACCACGGCCAAGTACTACCTGCCTTCTGGGCGGTGTATTCAGGGCATCGGCGTAGAGCCTGACATCACGGTTGCCGAGGATAGCAGCAAAGTGAACATCACGTACTCGCTCTATCGCAAACAGTTGCTGTTCGACTACGCCACGCGTTACCATCGTTTGCACGCAGAAATTGCGCCTCTAAACACGCGTTTGGACGGCAAGCCCGAGGGAGAGACCTTCTTTGCTTTGGACAGCCTGGATTTGGTAGATTTTGAGCAGTTCCTACAAGAGAAGAACTTCACTTACGAAACCGAGACTTCCCGCTATTTCGCCGACTTGCTGCGATTTGCCCATCAGGAAGACCTGGACTCGGTTACTGTGGCCAATCTGGAGCAACTGAAAGACAAACTGACCAGCGATTACCATGATGCGTTGTGGAAACACCGCAAGGACGTGCTGGAAGCTTTGGAGAGCGAGATTGCTACGCGTTATTACTATCAGAAGGCGGCTACAATTGTGGCGTTGCGTCGCGACCCTGTTCTGAAGCGTGCGCTGGAAGAAATCAAGTAAGATTTTATGTATGCAATAGTTACAGGAGCCAGTAGTGGTATCGGCCTTCATTACGCCGAGCAACTGGCGCGTGACTATAAGTACGACTTGCTATTGGTGAGCAATCAACCCGCTGAACTACAGCAGGTTGCAGAGGACCTGCATGCGCGCTTTGGCGTTGTGACGTATGCACTGCCAATGGATTTGGCAGCTACTGATGCAGCAGAGCAGGTGTTTGCATTTTCCCGGGAAAAACAGATGGACGTAGAGGTGTTGGTAAACAATGCCGGCATATTGATCTTTGACCTGCTGACACGCACCGACCCCAAGCGTATGGAGATCATCCTGCACCTGCATATAGTGACGCTTACCAAACTCTGCCGTCTGTTTGGCGAAACCATGTCAGAGCGCGAAAAAGGGTTCATTATCAACATGTCCAGCATGTCGGCATGGACAGCATTGCCTACTATCCCACTATATAACGCAACCAAGAATTACGTGCTGGCATTCAGCAAATCGCTTTGGTACGAACTGATGCCAAAGGGTGTGCATGTGTTGGCTGTAGCACCGGGTTCTACCAACACCAGCCTGCTGCCATTCCCCGAGAAAATGGGGCGTTTGCTGCTGAAAACAGGTGTAACCATGCAACCCGAGACCCTGGTTCGCAGGGCACTCAGAAGGTTGTTCCGCACGAAAAACAAAGTGTATTTGTCCGGTGCATGGAGTTACGTGATTGTGCCGTTTCTGAAGCACTTGCCCAACGGCCTCATTTTCTTCGTGATGAGGAAGATGGGGTTAGCTCCAAAGAAATAGAAAGATTGATTTATAGTCTTTTTCGGACAACGTCAAAGAAGCGTGCCATAGCGCTGAGATGGTCGCCATAGTTGCCAAAATCATACTCCACATTCTCTACCCCACGCGTTTCGAGCATGTATCGAAGGCTCTCGCTGTTCTCAAACGGAACGGCGGTGTCCTGATAGCTATGCAGGATAAACAAAGGTGTTTTCGGAGTCCAATCGCCGAGAATAGTGTCGGTTTCGCTGATGTGAACGATACTGCTTCGCTTAAAGCCCTCGTACAATCTGGCCGTTTCGGGGTTGGTCTTGTCCATGCCTTCTTTGGTCATGTATTTGCTGACCTTGAGCGACCAGCCCAACCTACCCAATAGGACCACTTCTCCGGCTGTATGCTCCTTGCTGAACACATATTTCTCGGAACGGCGAATCGTCCGCAGATTCATGAAATCTTTGGGATTGAGGTTGAGGTCGTATGCCCATGAGGTGCCCATGATGAGCAAAGGAATCGTGAACGACAGACCCGCATTATTCTTGGCAACAGCCACATCGTAGGTGCGTGCCACGTCGTAAGGTCCGCTTCCTGCGAAACACTGTTTTACAGGCACTTCCGGATAGGTTGTCTCCAGCAGACGAAGGGTTGCAACAGCCGATTGCGCACCTTGGCTGTAGCCCACAATGACGAGGCTGTCGTTCTCGGGAGTACGGTTGAGTTTCTCGAGGAACGCAGCAGCTGCCAGGTAGAGGTCCACGGTGTTCTGTGCTGCCACGGCACAATGGAGATACGGATGATTACGGTCCCGGGTGATGCCATATCCGACGTAGTCAGGCATGAGCAAAGCAAACCCTTTGTCGCGCAGCACTGCTTCTATCATGTCGCACTCCGATGGGCATTCTTTGTTCGCCAAAATCGTGTAGTGCGGTTCCAAGACAAATCGCTTGGCAAGCCCTTGTTTAGGAAAATATATCTTGCCACTTACTGTCACAGGCAGCCCGTGCTGATCCACAGACTGATAGGTACACGGCATGGCCACAGTCTGTCCGGCTTCGGCAATCAGCGCCTGCACCAGCGAGTCAGTCTCGGGAGCTTCCATCTGCAGGTTGACGTACTGTCGGGCCTGAGGTTCAGCCGCACGCACAGCCAGCGCCAGCAGCAAAACTAATGTCAATATAAATTGTCGTTTCATTATGTGTCCGTTTTTGTTGTTTCACAAATTATTTATGATAATGCACAAAAATTGTGCCACAGCAGATAGACCGCTGCGCTGAAAAAACAAAGAGCAAAGAGCAAAGACTGCTAAAACGTGGCAAGAAATAAGCAAGAGAGTCGCAAGGGAGTCTCATAAACCTATATAGACTTTTACGGAAATGAAGAAGCGAAATAGGAGGGAGAGGGAAGAGGGATGAGGGATGAAGTAAGAGGAGAACCGGATGGCAATCGGAGAATTGACAATGTATTAGGTAGAGAAAGACGAAAGAAAAGAGGAGGATAGGAGGAAAGACAAATGTAAATGCGAGAGGCAAAACGTGCGAGTGCGAGATGTAAGAAGTTGTATTTTGCTGAAATACATTACATTGTGAGATTACGCATCTCGCACTCGCACGTTTTGATTATTATATATGTGGGCGTATATCGGATGGTTTTATTCAACGTATCATTTGTCATGTCCCCATGATTCCACGCCCCTACGCGAGGGGCGACCAGGCGTAGGTGCAAGTCCTACCCTCGCCACGCGATTTTATTCATAATGTTCCATAATTATCATTGTTAGGTTTACCCATTTTTAGATAAGGTTTTTACATGTTTTCCCTTATCAACAAAGCGCCCACTCGCGAGAGCAGGCGCTTTGCTTTTGTGATAGGCCACAGATTATCATATCATATGGTCTCCTGTCGGAGGCCTCATCCATTTCTATATGTCTGCTGCAGCACTATGCAGCGGCTTATAATTAGGCGACTACATGAGTCGCGGAATGGCACTTTAGCGCTTAGCCTTTGTACGCCTTGAAACTCATGTCCAAGCACTTGAACGAATGTGTCAATGCGCCCACGGAGATAAAGTCCACGCCGCATTCAGCATACTGACGAAGCGTGTCGGCGGTGATGCCACCCGAACTCTCTATCTCGATGTAGCCCGGATTGGCTTTCTTCCAGTTAGGCACCAGGTCGTCCCAATTGACTTGCCCCTTGGGCGAGTGCTCGCGGATGTAATGCACAGCCTCGCGGGTAGCCTCGGGCGTGAAGTTGTCCAGCATGATGCGGTCCACTCCACCCTCCTGCAGCGCGGCATCTATCTCGGCGCGATTGCGTACCTCAATCTCAATCTTCAGGTCCTTGCCCTTGGCCTTACAATACTCCTTGGCTCGATGAATAGCCGCAGCAGTGCCGCCTGCAAAATCCACGTGATTGTCCTTCAGCAGAATCATGTCGAACAGTCCGATACGATGGTTATGCGCGCCGCCGATACGAACCGCCTCTTTCTCCAGCAACCGCAGCCCCGGAGTGGTCTTGCGCGTATCGAGGATAGTACAACCAGTGCCTGCCACCATCTCCTGATAGTGGTGTGCCATCGTGGCTATACCTGACATACGTTGCATGATGTTCAGCATCGTACGTTCTACCTGAAGCAGACTGCGTACCTTTCCATAGACGCGGAAAGCAATGTCACCGGGCTTGACAGAAGCACCGTCTTTCAGGAACCACTCTACACGAAGACTCGGGTCGAAATACTCGATAACGTACTTGGCCACTTCCACACCGGCCAATATGCCGGTATCCTTGAGGATAAGTTGCTGACATCCCTCGGCATCCTCCGGAATACTACTTAGCGAGGTATGGTCTCCATCGCCGATATCTTCACGAAACCACTGCGCAATCAGTGAATTTAACTCTTTTTTATCGATATATATCATATTTTTGTACGTTTTTCCCAAAAATATTTGCAAAGTTCATCTTTTTTGTGTACCTTTGCACCGTTTTTCAACGCAAAACAGGCTTACGAACATGAAAATAACGCTCCTTGTGGTAGGTAAAACCACCAACAACGCCCTGGATTCGCTTATTGCGGACTATCAGAAACGTCTCACGCATTACGTGCCTTTTTCGCTTGTGGTGCTGCCCGAACTGAAGAACGCCAAATCGCTTTCTTTCGAGCAACAAAAGCAGTCAGAGGGCGAGATGATTCTCAAAACCGTCGGCACCTCCGCTTACGTCGTATTGCTGGACGAGCACGGCAAGGAGTTTCGGTCCGTTGAGTTTGCCAATTGGCTGCAAAAGTCTATGCTGGCAGGGCGTGACATCGTCTTCGTCATCGGCGGGCCTTACGGGTTCTCGCCGGAGGTGTACGAGCGTGCCAACGCCCAGATTGCCTTATCGCAGATGACTTTCTCCCATCAGATGGTCCGGCTCGTGTTCGTTGAACAAATCTACCGCGCCATGACCATCCTCAGGGGAGAACCTTATCATCATGAGTAGTATCAATCAGTCGGCGATTCTATATCAGCCGGCATCACGGCCGGTTCTTCTACAATCACCTCTTCTTCTACTACCACTTCCTCAACGGGAGCCTCCCTGTTGAAGCACTTCAGCGGGCTCTTGATGCCCTTGCCGCCGAAGTTCAGCAGGTTACCCAGCCACAGTCCGCACACCACAACGGCGATGCACAACAGCCAATACAGGCACTTGCGCCATGCGGGCACTTCCTCGGCAAACGGGTCTTTGGCTTTCACGATGGGGAACTTCACCATATCGGTCAATGTAGCACCGAACGGTATATTGATAATCGAAGCGGCGTTGACGGCCCATCCGTTAGCGTTGAGCAGCGGGCCGATGTTGCGGCGACGCAATTTCAGCCAAGCCATGATCATGCTCGGGCCACTGATGATCAGCAGCAGTACCACGAAGAACACTACCCAATGCCACCATACCGTGAAGGCGTTGAAGAAATCAGCCAATGCGGCACCAATCAGGCCGACAGCCATACCTATTGCAGCAAAGATACCGGCAAACTTGGCTATGTCGAACGACTGCGCCATGTTCAGTCCCTCTTTCTTGGCCTCTCCTTCTGCCGTGGCCGTGGTCTCTATCTTCTTGGTGGCATCAGCCATCATCTTCGAATCTTTCTCCGCAGCACGTTTGTTAATCATGTCTTCAATCCATTTCGCCAAACGACGATACGGGTTCCAGAAGGCCTGACGGATACTGATCGGGTTGTCGATAATCTTGGTGATGACTGCATCATAGTCCAGACCGTCGCGGTCGTAGAAGATTGCATTCTTGCCCACGTACAGGTCGCCGGTCTCGCCCATGGTCATTGCGGCCACTATCTCCAGCGTCTTGCCATGCTGCTTGTTGGTGCAGGTGCAGTATAGCAGGAAGATACCGCTGGCGGGAGCCATCGTGCCGTGAGCTGCGGGGTTGTGCACCTTCATACACAAGTGGCACGCGCGTTGGTCAATAATCAGCGTTCCGGCCTGGAATACAGCCTTATGGTCTTTTTTCGGAGAATAGAAGTCCTGGAAAGTGATATAGTTGCGGAGCAACATATAGAAATCACGATTCAGGTACAGCAGTTTTCTCAGGTCGCGATACTTGGCCGTAGCGGCTGCCATTGCAGCTGCGTTGGCATCGTTGGCGGCTGCAGTACCGGCCTCAAATGCGGCAATCTTCTCGCCCATTTCCACCCATTTTTTCTCCTCGATACCCGGCACAGGTGCTTCAGGGTCGATGGCTGCCAAGCCCAGTTTCTCCAAACCTTTCTTCTTGAAGTACTCGTTGTACTCGGCCTGTTTCTCCTTGTAGGCCGCGATGATGTCGGCAGCGAACGGAGCTTCCGGCAACGGCTGTTCCTCAATTGTCACGGCCGCAATGGCGGCTTCCACATCGGCCAACGCCACTTCGTCCTTGTCGCCGGCTACTTCTTTGGCGATAGCCAGAATAGCCTCGTCCTGAATCTCATCCAACTTCAGTACGTCCTTGCCGGGCAGCAGCGTGTCCGGAGTCTTCAGTACGGAACACAGCCACTCGCTCGCGGCTACAATCTCATTCACTTTCACGTGACCGTCGTTATCCAAATCAAGCAACGTCAGCGTTGTCTCGTCCATCTCGAAACCCTTGGTCGGGCAGGACAAAACGGTCCACATCTTCTGGTCCAACTCGCCCAAGTGACGAATGTCCTCACCAGACGACAGTTGAACACGCGTGTTGCCACCTATGGTAGCAAACTTCCAGTCATACTTCTTTGCCATAATTATGTTTGTTGATTGTCAATATTCCAATTACAATACTCCCTGCGTCAAGTCATGGTACTCGTGCAACGACAGGTTGTCGCTGACTATCTTCAGCGACCTGACGTTCTCGAAGCCCATGCCGCAGATGAACGCCAGTTCCATATCGAACACGCAGTCTTTCTCCTTGCTCTGCAGTACGAAATCCACGTTCGTGAAGATGGGCACGTCTTTGTGCGCCACGGGTATGCCAAACTCGTCTGCGAGCCCCTGTTTCAGGTGTATTGACGGTTCTTCGTACGTCACGTTGGGGTGACATAGTTTCACTTCGCCTATCTCCACCATCGAGCCGATCTCGTAATTAGCCGAGCCCACATAGCCGACGTTGATGATAGGAGTCGTGAGGGGCACGTTCCTCAGGCTGCGCATGATGTTCAACGCACCCACGCCTGTCACCAGCAC
>ONXE01000171.1 GCA_900321775.1 uncultured Bacteroidales bacterium | reverse complement strand
CTCATCGAGATTATGGAGGAATACTACAAGGATTTTCCTAATCCGAAGGGAGGTTACGGAGCACGTTTTGGTTTGTGGCTTGCCACACCGACCGCAGAGAAGGTGCCATACAACTCTTTTGGCAACGGAAGTGCTATGCGCGCTTCGGCTTGCGGATGGGTGGCAAAGAGCAAGGATGAGGCCATGCGGCTGGCCAAGATCTCTGCGGAAGTAACCCACAATCATCCGGAAGGCTTCAAAGGAGCACAGGCTGTAGCCGTTGGCGTGTACATGATGCGCCATGGCGCGCTCAAGTGCGATGTGGCGGATTTCCTGCAGGACGAGTTGGGTTATACGTTTGATGAAGACTTGAAGGGTTTGCAGAGCACTTACTCCTTCGACGAAACATGTCAAGGAACAGTTCCTGCTGCATTCACTGCTTTTGGTGAGTCTGCTGATTTTGAGGATGCCATCCGCAATGCTATCTCAATTGGTGGCGACAGCGACACAGTTGCTTGTATCACCGGTGCTTTTGCCGAAGCATTTTATAAGGTAATACCTGCTGATATCGTATATGAAATGCACAAACGTTTGCCTTCGGAATGGTGGCATATCATTTGGCGCATCAAGGCATACGAGAACCACCGTGTGTCACCGGATAATATCGACTTCCTGAAGTCCGAACAAATCTTTGTGTTTGGTAGCAATAAAGAAGGACAGCATTACGGTGGCGCAGCAGCTTATGCGTACAAGTATTTCCATGCAGAATGGGGCGTTGGTGAAGGAAGAACCGGTCTGTGCTATGCTCTCCCGACGATGGATGGATTGGAAGAGATGGAAAAGGCTGTTGGTCGTTTCACGGAACATGCCTTGGCAGACCCGGATCACAACTACCTTGTAACTGCCGTCGGCTGCGGCATTGCAGGATACACACCTGAGGACGTTGCACCGATGTTTATGGAAGCAGCATCATTACCAAACGTTTATCTCCCGCAGTGCTTCTGGGATGAGTTGGATAAGTATATTAAAGTAGTGTAAGTATCTTGTAAAATGAAACCCTACACCCCACATATGGCTTGGCATAATTTTTGTTGAATTAAAACAAATATATTACTTGCATGGCAGAAGATAAGGACATAAAGCAGCCGTACTTGGACTTTGACGAATATATCCGTCAGGGCGAACCCGACCAAAAGGAAAAGGCCGAGGCATGGCGCGTGGCCATTGGTTTGCAGGCCGTGGACGGACTGAAGACTTCCGAGTATTTGCAAGACACTGCGCGCCGCAATATCGAGGGGGATATTACCATCGACGAGGCCCGCGAACTCGTGAAACAGTACTACATCAAAAAGACTGCTCACGATAACGACGATGCGGAAAAGGAGGAGGCCGACCGCGTGTCGGCAAACATCGTCAAGGTGTTGTCCAGCCCCACGTTCGACTTCACCACAAGAGGCTATCAATCCGTGCATCGCCGTGTGTTCGAGGGTGTGATGAAACATGCCGGGGAGTTCCGCACCTACGACATTTCCAAAAAGGAATGGGTGCTGGAGGGCGACACCGTTCGGTACCTGAATTGGGAGGATCTGCGGCGCGCCATCGACTATGAGCTTGAGCAGGAGCGTGCCTACACCTACAAAGGCAAGAGCCATGACGAGTTGATAGGCCATTTGACGCGTTTTGTGTCCGGTCTGTGGCAGATACATGCGTTCGGCGAGGGCAACACGCGCACGACAGCCGTCTTCACTATTCAATACCTGCGTTCTTTGGGATTTGATGTGGACAACGATCCGTTTGCCCTCAATTCCTGGTATTTCCGCAATGCGCTGGTGCGCGCCAACTACCGCAATGTGACGAAGGGGGTCGACTATTCGCCCGTCTATCTGGAGCGTTTCTTCCGCAATCTGTTGCTTGGCGAGCAATGGGATCTAAGGAACCGCTACCTGCATATTCACCCCACTCCCGAATGGAGCGTACAACTCAATCTGGCTGACCCCACAAGTACCCCCACAAGTACCCCCACAAGTATAGGCGCAATTAGTTCAATGTCAAATAGTAAGCTTTATACGAAAAATGACAACATTGTTGAGCTTGTAGGTGTTATAGGCAACGAGGAAATGAGCATCAAACAGATGATGGAAGCGAGAGCCCTGAGGGATCGGAAAAATTTTCTGGATTATCATCTTACCCCGGCCATGAAAGAGCAGTTTGTGAGTATGAAGTACCCCCACTTGTGAGTATGAAGTACCCCCACTCTCCCCGCCACCCGCGCCAGCGCTACCTCCTGACCCTCAAAGGACAGATGCTATATCAGCAACTGGCGAAATAAGTCTCCCAAGACACGAATCAAGGGGACAGGACAATTGACACGCTAAATCAAACATCATCATGAAACAGTTACTAACAGTTATTTTAGCCGCTCTGCTGCTGACACCTTCCGCAAGAGCACAGGAAAACCTGCAGAAAGGCGCCGAATCACGGGGAGTAAAGAAAACCTTCACGACCATCAAGGAACTCCCCATCACCAGCGTCAAGAACCAATACCGCAGCGGCACGTGCTGGGACTACGGAACGCTGGGATTCTTCGAGAGCGAGATCCTCCGGAAAACAGGCAAGGTATATGACCTGTGCGAGATGTTCGTTGCCAACAGAGACTACATGGATTGCGCTACGCACTATGTGCGCATGCACGGATTCAGCCAGTTTTCGCAAGGCGGGTCGTGCGATGACGTGTTGGAGGTCATCCGGCGATACGGAATATGTCCGGAGGATGCGATGCCCGCTCCCGGTTCGTTGGTGGGCGATGTGGCAGCTAACTTCATGGAGTTCATGCCCGAACTGGAGGCAATGGTGGCAAAGATTGCCCTAAAAGACGCCAAGGCGCCCATGCCGCACTGGCAAGACAGCGTGCTGCCAATCATCGAGAGATACATCGGCCGTTGCCCCGAGTCGTTTGAATACGAAGGAAAGACCTACACACCCAAATCCTTTGCCGAGAGCCTGGGACTGAACCTCGACGACTACGTCTCTCTGACCAGCTACACGCATCATCCGTTTGGACAATGGTTCGTCATCGAGGCACTCTACAAATGGCGACTCAAACCCAGTTATAACATCCCCATCGACCAACTGATGGACCTTCTGGACCAGGCGTTGGATGCCGGCTATACGGTGGCCTGGGGAGGCGACGTGACCGGAGATTTCATGCGCGACGGCCTGGCTTTGCTGCCGGACAGCGTAATTCCCACTCAAGCCTTGCGTCAGGAGCAATGGGACGACTGGCGATTCACTTACGACCACGTGATGCTCATCTACGGCAAAGCAGTGGACGAACAGGGCAAGCCCTATTATATGGTGAAGAACTCATGGGGACCGATGGGCGACTACCAGGGCATCTGGTACATGTCGCGTGACTACATGATGCTGAATACCACTTATCTGTTCCTCAACCGCCACGCGCTACCAGAGGATGTTCGTAAAGAATTATAGATAGATTGATTCATATGACAATAGACCAGTTTCGTGAACGGATGGCATCGGACGAGCCGATAGTGGGTGGCTCGGCGTTGCACATGGAGTTCCATAAATTCTCGCAGGAAGCGCTGCGTATTACCGCCGAAATCAACGGCTCGTACCACACACCCGAAGAACTGCGACGGTTGTTGAGCGAACTGTGGGCGATAGACGTGCCGGAGTCGTTCGGTATGTTTCCGCCGTTCTATACCGATTGCGGCAAAAACACGCATGTCGGTCAACGAGTGTTCATCAACATGGGCTGCAAGTTCCAAGACCAAGGCGGTATCTTCATTGACGACGATGCCCTCATCGGTCATAACGCCACGCTTTGTACGCTCAATCATATTCCCGACCCTGCGCAAAGGGCTGGTATGATAGCCAAACCGATACGTATAGGCAAACGCGTGTGGCTCGGCGCAAATGTAACCGTCCTGCAAGGTGTGACCATCGGCGATAATGCCATCGTTGCCGCAGGAGCCGTAGTCACCAAAGATGTGCCGGCCAATGCCATCGTCGGCGGCGTTCCGGCGAAAGTGATAAAGATGATTGAATGAGAATTATGAGGATTGAACAAAAGCTAAATAAAACAGAAAAATGATTGGTATAGGACTGAAACATATAAGTGAGTTGACGGTGACGGATGCTGTTACTGCAATCAAGGTAGGATCGGGCGACATGCCTGTTCTTGCCACCCCGATGATGATGGCCTTGATGGAGAATGCCGCCATGCTCGCAGTCAAAGAGGAACTTCCGCAGGGATGTACTACTGTTGGCGGGCATATTGAATCGTCTCACCTCAAACCATCGAAGATTGGCGATCGGGTGAGAGCAGAAGCCGAGGTGACAAAAGTAGATGGCAAGAAGATTGAGTTCAAGGTAGCTGCCTATTCGGGCGACACGCTTCTGGGCCAAGGCACGCATCTCAGATTCATTGTGGATAGAGCCCAATTTATGAAAAAGATAGAAGCATAAAGACGGCAATAGCATAACTATGCCAATTGACCATCCTCGCAGACAACTGAGCTCTCACATAGGATGAAAAGGCGGACATTTTATGCAACTTTTTTCGCAACTTTTTTACATTTTTCAACTGTCCAACTAACGGGTAAGGGTACAAAATGGGGAAGTGAACAGTGTGAGGTTACTTTTTCAGAAAAAAAGTATGTTCGAACGTCAAAATGATTGTAAAAATAACGCAGCGCGTTAATTTTACTTGCATATATCAAAATTTTTTTATAATTTTGCACCCGCTTTTGTGCGCATGCACTGCAAGGGCGCACACGCATATATATACAAGAGCTGATAAATTATGACGAAAGAATTCTTATCATTGATAGGTCAGCCGGAAGGCCAGATTGTCGAATACAAGTCAGCCAAAGGCGGTATTCCTCAGAGTTTGTGGGAGAGTTATTCCTCTTTCGCCAATGCCAATGGCGGCATAATCGTGCTGGGCATGAAGGAGAAGGACGGCAAGGCAATACCCGACCAACTGACGCATGACCAGGTTCTCTCGTATAAGAAACGTCTCTGGGACAACCTGCATAACAAGGATGTTGTCAACCTCTGTCTGCTCCGCGACGACGATATCGAGGAGGTTGAGTACCACGGTTCGTGGCTGCTCGTCATCCGTGTGCCGCGTGCGCGCTTTGACATGCGCCCTATCTACCTCACTCGCAACCCGTTTGGCAACACGTTCATCCGCAATCATGAGGGCGATTACCATTGCACGGACGATGAGGTACGTCTGATGTTCGCTGATGCCGAATCGCAGAATCATTCTTTCGATAGCAAGATTTTGAAAGGCTTTAAGTTAGAGCATCTCGATATGCCGACTATTCAAGGCTACCGCAACCGATTCAATATCCACAACACTGATCACCCATGGTCGAAACTATCCGATATGGAGTTCCTTACCAAGATAGGTGCGTATAGAGTGGATATAGAGAAAGGCGAGGAAGGATTCACCCGCGCCGGTGTGCTCTTGTTCGGTAAGACCGAGTCTATCACGGATAACTCGTGCGCGCCGTATTTCTTCCCTGATTTGCAAGAATGGCATATACTTGATAGAGGTGAACGTTGGTCAAACCGCATCTGCCCGGATGGTTATTGGGAAGCCAATCTGTTCCAGTTCTATTATCGCGCATACTCCAAGTTAGTGCAGCAATTGCCTGTGCCATTCAAACTGGATGGCATCCAACGCGTAGATGAGACGCCGGCACATCGGTCCATCCGCGAAGCGCTGGTCAACACGCTGGTGCATGCCAACTATATGCTTATCGGTAGTATCTTCATTAAGATTGAACCCGGACGAATCATTATGCGCAATCCTGGCCGAATGCTTATTTCCGTAGAGGAGTTCTACGCCGGAAGCCGCAGTAAATGTCGTAACCCGCTCTTGCAAAACATGTTCCGTTTCATAGGCTTCGGAGAAAGGCTGGGAAGAGAACCATTGGGCTCGTCCGACGATAAAAGATAGTTATTTCCCGTCAGAAGAAACCGAACTCATTTTGGACTTGCTAAAGGAAGGTGATCAGGGTACTACTCAGAGTACTACGGAGAAAACTACGGAGAAAACTACGGAGAAAACTACGAAGAAAACTACAGAAGGGGCTATCGTAGGCACCATCGCAGAGAGCATCGTAGAGAGCATCGTAGAGAACTTGTCTACGATGCAAGCGCGCATCGTAAAGATACTTTGGAGAAATCCTTATGCAACGGCTAAGTCCGTTTCCGAAGAAGTGGGAATAGCGCCACGTAATGTGCAAGAGCATTTTCGGAAACTGCAAGCGCAAGGCATTATCCGCCGTATTGGAGGCGACTTTGGCGGTCACTGGGAAATAATCGAATAGTCTATTGGGACTGATGGGCGACTACCAGGGCATCTGGTACATGTCGCGTGACTACATGATGCTGAACACCACTTATCTGTTCCTCAACCGCCACGCGCTACCCGAGGATATACGCAAAGAATTATGAGAAAGGTATTTATAGCTATCAGCACAATGCTCTTTGCAGCATGTGCGCCGAAGTATCCGACCGTGACGCCGGATGAGTTTGAACAGGCTATCGCCGAACCGGATGTGCAGTTGGTAGATGTGCGCACGCCGGAAGAGTACGAGCAAGGACATATCGTTGGGGCGATGAACATCGACTGGAAAAACGATGCGTTTGCCGACGAAGCCGGGCAGATG